>JBAZKX010000019.1:0-13239 GCA_041650575.1 Desulfobaccales bacterium | reverse complement strand
TCCGTATAGCCGTGCTTTGTGGTATGCAGGTCCAGCATAAAGTTGATCAGGGCCCGTTCCAGCCGCGCCCCGGGTCCTTTCAGCAGGGCGAAGCGGGCTCCGGTGATCTTGGCAGCCCGTTCGAAATCCAGGATGCCCAGGCTCTCACCGATGTCCCAGTGGGCCCGGGGCTCGAAATCAAACCGGGGGGCCTCGCCCCAGGTGTGGGCCACGGGATTGTCGTCGCTGGACGCCCCCACCGGCACGGACTCATGGGGGAGGTTGGGGAGATTGAGGAGAAAATCCCGCACCCAGGCATCCTGGGCCTCGGCCTGGGCCTCCAGGGACTTGCTCTCGTCATTGATGGCGGTGACCCGGTCTCGCAGCGGCTGGGCCTCAGCCTTTTTGCCGGCCTTCATCAAGCCGCCGACTTCCTGAGACAAGGTATTGCGTTCGTGGCGCAACTCTTCCAGGCGGGTGAGCAACTGGCGGCGATCGACTTCCCGCCGGCGGAATTCATCCAGGGAAATCGCCTGGCCCCGTTTTTCCAGGGCCTGTTCGACTTCTTCCAGGTGTTCTCTCACGAACTTAAGATCCAGCATGCATAACTCCGGTGGCTAATAAAATATGGGGATGGTGAAGCGCCCCCAGCTGACAAAAGCATGGTGCGCAGTGCGCACCCTACGATTTTATTTGCTTTGGCTGACTGCTGAAAGCTGATGGCTGACAGCTATTTCTCATTAATGCCGCGGATCTCCTCGATCAGGCGCACCAGCCCGTCCGCGTCCTGGCGTTGAATGAAATAGAGGATATCAGCCACTGCGCCCTCCAGGGCCCGCAAGACGATGCGGTTGGCCGGATTTTGCAATTGGATGCAGGCATACAGCTTGGCGTCCTGGCTCAGAAGGCGGCGGGCCAGGTTATGCAGGGTGGCAAAGGTGGGGGTGGAGAATTCCTCCAGGTCTTGGGGCGAAACCTCCAGATCGCGAATCACCGCGCCGAAGGCAATCAGCATAAAATGGGCCAGTCCCTGGACCACGGCCATGAGGCGGTCGTGTTCCGCCGCGCTGGTGATCTTCACCCGGGCCCCGGCCTGGGCCAGGAGGTCCTTGAGCCACAGAAACCAGCGCTCGCCCCGGCCCTGGCAGAGCACTACGGTCCGGCCCTCGATAGATTCTTCCCCGGGGCCGAAGAGAGGGTGGGTGCCCACTACCTCTCCGGCGAACGCGGCCATCATGGCCGCCATGGGCCTCTGCTTCACGGACGTCAGGTCCATGAGCGCGGCGTCGGGTTTCAGGTGCGGGGCCACCTCCCGGACCAAGGCCGTGACCTGGGGGATGGGCACCGAGATGATCACCACGTCCGCTTGGGCCGCCACCTCCGGAGCAGTCTGGGGAGTCTCCAGGTCCGCCACCAGGACGGTGAGATCGCGATCTTCAAAAAACCGCGTAAACCAGCGGCCCATCTGCCCCTGGCCGCCGATGATGGCTATTGTGGGTTTCATACTGACACCCATGCGGCCCGAATATAACACCGCCTTGTCGAACTGCTCCCAGGGGAAAAATGGTGGGCAGTGCCCACCCTACATCTATGATGGCTGACCGCGAGCTTCATAAAATGGCCTTCTGGCGCAGGAGAAAGTCAGCCAGGGTGAGGCGCACCATGGCGCTGATCACCGGAATGATGCGGGGAATGGCGCAGATGTCGTGTCTCCCTTTGACCTTCAGGGTCCGGGGGTGGCCCTCCAGGTCGATGGTCTGTTGTTCCCGGGCGATGGAAGGAATGGGTTTCACCGCGGCGGTAAGCACGATCTCATCGCCGTTGGAGATCCCCGCCAGGATGCCGCCGGCCCGGTTGGCGGCGAACCCCCCGGGGATCAGGGGATCGTTGTTTTCGGAGCCTAAGAGGCGGGCGGCACTGAATCCGGCCCCGATCTCCACGCCTTTCACCGCGCCCACGGACATCACCGCCCCGGCCAGGGCCGCGTCCAGTTTGTCGAAGACCGGCTCCCCCAACCCCGGGGGGCAACCCCGGACCCGCACCTGGACAATCCCGCCCAGGGAATCGCCCCGGGCCCGCACTTCCTGGACCCGGACCTCCATGGCCGCGGCCGCCTCCGGGTCGGGACAGCCGTAAGGGTTGTCCCAGATGCGGGTCTCGTCGAGGTTTTGGGCCCGCACCCCGCCCAACTCCAGGGTATAGGCCAGCACCCGGATGCCCTCTTTATCCAATACCTTTTGGGCCACCGCGCCGGCGGCCACCCGGGCCGCGGTCTCCCGGGCCGAGGCCCGGCCCCCGCCCCGATGGTCCCGGATGCCATACTTGGCCTGATAGGTAAAATCGCCGTGGCCGGGACGAAAGACGCGCTTGAGCTCGTCGTAATCCCGGCTTTTCGCGTCCCGGTTGTAAATGATCAGGCTGATGGGAGTACCGGTGGTCAGGCCCTCGAAGACCCCCGACAGGATCTCCACCTTATCCGGCTCCCGACGGCTGGTGGCGTGGGCCTGGACGCCGGGGCGGCGCCGTTCCAGTTCGGCCTCGAGGTCGGCCGCGCTCAGGGCCAAGCGGGGCGGACAGCCGTCAATGACCGCGCCCAAGGCCGGCCCGTGGGATTCGCCCCAGGTGGTCACCCGAAACACCCGTCCAAAGGTATTACCCGCCAAGATCGCTCTCCTTGCGTAAAGCCGCCAGCACCAGGTCCACCACCTGCTCGACGGAGTGGTCCGTAGTGTCCACGATGATCCGGGCCGCGGCCTGATAAAGGGGGTAGCGCTGCTTCAGCACCTGGGCCACCTCCCCGATGGTATCGCTTCCGGTGAGGCTGGGGCGGTTGGCGTCCCGGGGCTGATCCAGGCCCAGGCGGGCCTGGATGACTGCCGGGTCCGCGGTCAGCCAGATGATGATGCCGTTTTCCCGGAGGGCCGCGACGTTCTCCGGGTCCAGGACGACGCCGCCGCCGGTGGCCAGGACCTGCCCCCAGGCGTGGCGGTAGCGGGCCGCCAACTCTTTTTCCAGCCGCCGGAATTCCTCCCAGCCGTCCGCGGCCACGATCTCGACGATGGGCCGGCCGGCTTCCTCCACCAGAACCTGATCCAGGTCCACAAAGGGCCGGTGCAGGATCTCCGCCAGCCGGGCTCCCACGGAGGTCTTGCCCGTGGCCCGGTAGCCGATGAGGACCAGGTTGGGTTGCCGCGGCCCCTGGGGTTGCGGCTTATTTAAACTCGGCATTCTGGGATCGCAAAAAAAGATTAATAAAGGCAATCAGTTAGCCTAGTTTACTAAAATTCGTCCAGGAAATAAAGGGGCTGAAGGCTGAAAACCTATGAGAACCACGGAAACCGGTCTTGAATCAGGCGGCTTTAAGGAGGTTAGTCCGTTACCATTTCCCCAATAGAATCAATGCCCCGATGACCAGGAAGCTCGCTCCGGCAATTTTTTTCAGCAGTCCCTCGGGGAGCCATTGGGACGCAAGGCCCCCGAAGATTACCCCCAACAGGGTAACCAGACACAGGGCCAGGCTGGCGCCCAGGAAGACTGACAGGGGCAGGCGGGTCTCCGCGGACATGGTAAGAGCCGCCAGTTGGGTTTTGTCCCCCATTTCCGCCAAAAAAATGGTGCCGAAGGTGACCCAAAAGACTTTCCAATCCATATGAACATCCTATCTCAAAAGTCTGCCGGTAAGATCAAGGTGATTACCCGGAACCCAAAACTCGCTTTTAAGGCAGCCGGAAGCAGGCGCCTTCCCGGGCGGCGTCGATATAGTGGGGGTTCTTCCGGCCCGCAGCCATTTCCCGGGACAGGGCTACGATCTTTTCCACCTCGGCGTCGGTGCGGCTGGGATCGTGATGCGTGAGGATCAGGTTGTGCACTTCGGCCTGTTGCGCCAGGTTCATCACCTCTTCGTAGGTGGAGTGTCCCCAGCCCCGGCGATCGGCGATCTCCCCGGGCAGATATTGGGCGTCGTGGATCAAGAGGTCGCATCCCCGGCAAAAATCCACAAATTCCGGAATACGCCGGTCTTTGGCAGCGCCCAACTCGTTGTCGGTGATAAATACCATGGCGTGTTTGCCTTCCCGAAAGCGGAAGCCCAAGCCGCCCTGGGGATGATTGAGACGCATGGCGTCGATAAGCACTCCGTCCAGGTCCAGGGGGCCATGGGCCAGGTTATTGAGATATTCAATCTTGGCCTTGAGATGGTCGAAGGCCACCGGGAAAAAGCCGTCTCCCATGTGACTGTCGAACACCCGGGTCATGGCCTGAAACGCCGGGGGCCAGCCATCCACGGTGACCTTGGTGGTTTCATGGTAAATGGGCTCAAAAAACGGGATACCCAGCAGGTGATCCCAGTGGCCGTGGGTGAGGAGCAGGTGAAAGTGGCAGGGATCGTTGATGGCCGTAAGATGCCGGCCCAGAAGGCGAAAGCCGGTGCCGCCGTCGATCACGACCCGGCGGCCGTTGGACAACACTACTTCAACGCAGGTGGTATTGCCGCCGAACTCCAGGGTATGGGGGCCGGGAGCCGGGATGGAACCCCGGGTGCCCCAGAATTTTATTTCCATGTGGTCCTTCTCCTCCTGCCGGCTGATCGAGTGAAAAGGCGCGTTAGCCGCCGGATGCACCCATGTCAAGAGAGTGGCAAGACTGCTGAATTATTTTCCTTTTCCAGGAACGCCGCCACCAGGCCGAAACAGCCGGAAAGCATCATGTCTCCGAACGGCGCGGCCATGACCCCCGGCCAGCCCTGGGCCAGACGCCGACGCGGCCCGGTGATGATCCTAAAGGCGAATGAGTCTTCAGGTCTGAAATCGGGGACATAGGCACAGCCATGCCCCTGGTCGGCAAAGATCTCCGCATTGGTCAGCGTACCCTGTTGAAAGCGGTCCAAATGGGCAAAGAGCTTGTCCGGATTCAGCAGCCCGGTGTGATGTTCGTAAATCCCCAGGAGGCGGTCGCCCCGGACCAGGGCCGCAAAGGTGTGGGCATTGCCCAGGTTGACCACTGTGAGGCCGGCTGCCTGGCGTTCCCGGGCCTGGGGATCAAGGAGCGCCCCTCGGACGCCCGCGGCGCAGGTATCCATCAGCATGACCCCGGGAACGGCCTCGGCCACGGCCGCCATCCGGGTGAAGTGGGCGGGGGGCTCCCGGTAGGCCAGGTCCGCCAGCCGGCCGCCCTGGGCCAGAAAGTTCTCCCAGCACTGAAAGCGGAAACGGCGGTTGCTGCCCTGGGGGTGAAACCCGTGGTCCTGCACCGCCACGGCAAAGTGGCTGGGAAACGGCACCTCGAAGGCCGCCAGCACCTGGCGCAGGCTGTCCAGGTCCACGTCCTCCAGGGTCACGGTGGTGACGCCCGAAGGCGGATCCTCGGTGAGGTTTACCCCCCAATCCTCGACGGCCTCCAGGCGGTCGCTGAAGGTGAGGGCCGCCTGGGGCGTGGCATAGACCGGCAGGCCGTGGCCCATATGGTTCCGCACCGCCGCGGTCACCGGGCCGCCGCCCATCACCCGGCCGTTGACGAACAGGGCCTGTCCCTGGGCGGTGAGCCGCCGTATCCGCCGGGCCAGGACCTGGGTCGGGGCCGGCAGCACCAGCTTGACACCGTTTTCCACCGTCTGCTCCGGTTCCCAGATAAAAATATCCTGAGTGCCGCCGCCCACGTCCATGGCCAGGAGCGACCCTTTAAACATGGCCGCCTCCCCAGGCTGCGGCCGCGGCCAACACCAGCCGGGCGGCCTGGTCCCGGGCCCGGCGAAAGCGCTCGGAACGATAACCGGGACGCCAGCGCAGGGTGGCCAGTTCATCGGAAACCACCAAAAGCCCTGCCACCGGCACCTGCCGGAACCGGCCCACGGTAAACAGGGCCGCCATCTCCATATCCACCCCCAGGATTCCCTGGGCCTGGTAGTGCGTCACCAGCTCCACAGTTTCCCGGTAAAAACCGTCGGTGGTCCAGACCGCGCCGGCCTGCCAGGTGGCGTCCACTGCGCTCAGCCCTTTTCGAAGGAGTCGGCAGAGGCCTGGGTCCGGGGCCATCGGCTCGCCGTCCAGGGGATAATGCCGGGAGGTGCCTTCGGTGCTCACCGCGGCATCCGGGAGCACCAGGTCGCCGATGGCCAGGCCGGGCTGGAGGGAGCCGCACCACCCCAGGGCCAGAACCATGCGGGCTCCCAGGGCGATGAGCTTCTCCAGGAGCATGACCGCATAAGGCGCGCCCAAAGCCGGCCCCGTGAGGGTAAGGGGCTTGTCCTCCCAGGTCGCTTCCCTCAAGGCGCAGTTATAGATATAGCGCGGTGGCGAGGCGGGCTGGACCAGGCGGCAGAGATACTTATAATCGGGCAGGGTAAAGGAGAGAATCACCCGCTCCGTCACCGGCGTGTCCCAGGTCTCCCGGGTCGGGTTGATGATCGCCTCACCGGCCAGACCCGGCGCCTGCGCGGCTCCCGGACTTGCCTTTGCCTCAGCTTTACTCATGCTGCGTTACGACCCCGCTTCAATTTCCAGGCAAAGTAAACCGTGACTCCGATGAGGCCCGCCACCACGAAGTAGTCCAGAATGTGGGTATAGCGCTGGATAATCCACCAGTTTTCTCTGAGCCGCACCCCCAGGTAGGTCAGGAAAGCGTTCCACAGGGTGGCCCCCACCGCGGTATAGAGGAGAAAGGGGATGAGGGACATGCGGGCCAGTCCCGCGGGTATGGAGATCAGGTGGCGCACCACCGGGATGAACCGGCAGATAAAGATGGTCTTGCCGCCGTGGCGGTTAAAAAACTTCTTGGTCCACTCCAGATGGTGAGGATTGAGCAGCAGATAGCGGCCGTAACGCAGCACCACCGGCTCCCCCAGCATCCCCATGCCATAAGACAAGAGCGATCCTACGATGGACCCCAGGGTGCTGGCCAGGATTACCGGCAGTACATGGAATTCTCCCGTGAAGATCAAAAAGCCCGCAAAGGGCATGACAAGTTCGCTGGGGATGGGAAAAACCATGGATTCCAAAGTCATCAGCACGAAGATGCCGAGGTAGCTGCATTGATTGATAAACAGCGTATTATAGTAACAGAGGGCTTCAGTCAGTCCCATGAGGTCAGTTTTCTCCTAATTCCCGCTGCCGGAGCTCCCCGATTACCCTGGATTGCAGCGCTTCCAGCCCGGGACTTAAGGTCACCGGGTAGGGGGCGGCGCCCTTGAGGGCCTTGTGGGCCTCGGGGAGTCGGGCAAATTGATCCTGAAAATAGTCCCGGCAGGCCAGGAGCGTGGGCCGGGGCCGGGTGAGCCGGCCGTCGGCCATCACCGGCTCCAACAGCGGGACGCCCGCGGGCTCGGCTTCGTCCCGCAAGGCGATGACATCCCCCTGCATCTTACCCTGATCGTCAAAAGTTCGAAAGACCTGCTTTTGGTCCACCAGGGTGGCCTTGCCCGCGGAGAGTTTCATCACCGGGCGATCGCCGTAGCGTACCAGCTTATAAGCAATGTTAAAATACGGGGCGTCTGCCGAGACCCCGATTTTGGTGCCCACCGCAAAGGCGTCAATCCGGGCTTCGTCGGCCAAGGCCCGGGCGATTTTATGTTCATCGAAGCCGCCGCTGGCCAGGATGCGGACATAGTTGAGGCCGTTATCATCCAGGATCCGGCGCACCTCCTTGCTGATGGCCGTCATGTCGCCGCTGTCCAAACGCACAGACTCCAGGCGCTCGCCCCTGGCCTCCATCTCTTTGGCCACGGTAACCGCGTGGTGCGCCCCGGAAATATTATCGTAAGTGTCGATCAAGAGGGTGGTACGGTTAGGGAAATTTCGGATAAACACCCGGAAGGCGTCGATTTCGTTAAGAAAACTGGTAATGTAGGAATGGGCCATGGTCCCGAAAATGGGGATGCCGTAAAGCTTGCCAGCCAGGACGTTGCTGGTCCCTGAAAACCCCGCCAGGTAAGTGGCCCGGGCCACTTTGAGCCCGGCGTCGCTGCCGTGGGTGCGCCGCAGGGAAAAATCCACCAGGGGCCGGCCCTGGGCGGCAAAGATGGCCCGGGAAGCCTTGGTGGCGATCATGGTCTGGAAGCTGACGGCGTTGATGATAAAGGTCTCCACCAGTTGCGCTTCGAGGATGGGAGCGCTCACCTCCAGGATGGGTTCATCAAGGAAAAAAATGCTGCCTTCGGGCAGGGCCCGGACCGCGCCGGTGAAACGCAGGCCTTCAAGATAGTCCAGGAACGGGGCCTGAAAGAGGCCGGTGGATTTGAGGTAGGCCAGGTCTTCAGGGGTGAGGCGCAGGGTTTCGAGGTACTCCAGGGCTTCGGACAGCCCGGCCGCCACGAAATAACTCCGGGACTCGGGATACTTGCGGATAAACAGGCTGAAGGTGGCCTCCTGGCGCATGCCCTGATCAAAGTAGCAGGCCGCCATGGTCAGTTGATACAGATCGGTCAAAAGCGCCAGGCGCTCGCCCAAAGGCCGCTGAGACAAAGTCACCTCAAGGATCGATAATATTCGGAATCCCTCATGAGCAACCGAGGTTATCCCCGGTAAAAACCTATCTTATTATAACCGCTCCCGGGTTTCCACCCAAGAATGGCGCGGCCCCGGTTATTTTCTTGAGAATATTGGGGATGGAACGTAGGAAGTCGGCAGGCCTCAACCCCGGGAAAAGACGTCGCCGGCGAGGTCCAGGCGTTCGCCGGCTTGAAGCAGGCGGTATCCGAGGGCGGCCACCATGGCGGCGTTGTCGCCGCACAGGTGCAAGGGCGGCAGGCAGAGCTCGAAGCCTTCGGTCCGGGCCAGGGCCGTGAGCGCCTGGCGCAACCGGCTATTGGCCGCCACCCCGCCGCAGACCACCAGGCGCGGGCAGCCGGTTTCTTCGAGGGCCAGCAAGGCCCGGCTCGTGAGGCAATCAACCACCGCGGCCTGGAAGCTGGCGGCCAGATCGCCGCGGGCCTGGTCATCCGCGAGAATTTCCGGGTGCTGTTTGAGCAGGTGGGCCACCGCGGTCTTGAGGCCGGAGAACGAGAAGGTGAGCGGTTCCTCGGAGATGCGGGGCCGGGGGAGACGGTAGGCCGAGTCCTTCCCCGTTTGGGCCAAGGCCTCAATTCTGACCCCGCCGGGGTAGCCCAGGGCCATGAGTTTGGCCACCTTGTCAAAGGCCTCTCCCGCGGCGTCGTCCCGGCTGCGGCCCAACAGGGCCATCTCCCGGAAACCGGCCACCCGGTAGAGATTGGTATGGCCGCCGGAGACCACCAGGGCCACGAAGGGAAACTCCGGCGGCGTCTCGGCCAAAAACGCCGCCATGATGTGGGCCTGGAGATGGTGCACCCCCACCAGGGGCTTTCGCAACGTGAAGGCCAGGGTCTTGGCCGCGGCCATGCCGATGACCAGGGCGCCGATGAGGCCGGGCCCCTGGGTCACGGCCAGGCCGTCCAGGTCGGGTAAGGCGATCCCGGCCTGATCCAGGGCCCCCTGGATCACCGGCAGGATGTTTTCCAGGTGCCGCCGGGCCGCAATCTCAGGCACCACCCCGCCGTAGGCGGCATGAAGCTCGAACTGGGTGGCCACCACCGAAGACAACACGGTGCGCCCGTCGGCCACCACCGCGGCCGCGGTTTCATCGCAGGATGATTCGATTCCTAAGATCAGCATCAGAGTTTGGAATATTTTGACTTTTCTCGCCAAGGCGCCAAGGAGCCAAGCATATTAAAGAAAGAGCAGTATTGCATTTTTTGGCGTCGTGGCGTCTTGGGAGGTTATTCACTCATTTATGGCTAAATAAGGCTTGATGTCCTTCATCTTCTGCGGCCCGAAGCCTAAAACCTTCTCTTCCAGTTCCTCAATCTTCTTAAACGGCCCGCGGGCCCGGCGATAATCGACGATGCGCTGCGCCAGGTCCGGGCCGATCCCGGGGATGGCGTCCAGGTCCTGGGCGGTGGCCCGGTTGAGGTCGAGGGGCAGCCCCAAGACCAGGAGTTGGGCGCCTGGCAGGCGGGCCAGGCGATAACCGCCCTCGGGAGTGATTTCTACCCGGCTGCCGTTGGGAATGGCCTTATCTTTATCCGGCGGGGCCCCGGGGGCGCCCGCGCGTTGCCAGACCTCGCTCAGGGAAGGAGGCTTAGGAAAGGAGTACAATCCTGGATGTGCAACCGGGCCCGCCACTTCCACAAAGGCCGGGTGCAGGGTTCCCGGCGGGGAAGAGTCGGGGACGAACAGCACGTGGGTCCGCCAGGCCAGCCAGAGCAAGAGGGCGAATCCCAGGATAAGGATGACGCCCTGTTGGGGCCGGCTAAAATAAGGCAGGGGTTTCATAAAAGGGCGAAAAGGGGCAAAGTCGAAAAGGCGAAAAGGGGAAAAGGGGAAAAGCAAAACAGAATAAGCCAACATCCCTCATGGCGCTTCCTCCCGGTTTGGCAGGATAGAGGAGATGGGGAAAGGCGAACATGCTGAGGTGGACAGGTCTCTCGCCTTTTCGCCTTTTTCCCTTTTCGCCGTTTCGCCCCTATTTACCGGCCATCTGTTCGTCCCGAAAGAGCTTGTAGGTGATGGAATCCACCAGGGCCTGCCAGGAGGCGTCGATGATGTCGGTGGCCATGCCCACGGTGTTCCACCAGGTGTGGCCGTCCCGGGAGATGATGAGGACCCGCACCTTGGCGCCGGTGCCCCGCATCCCCGGCAGCACCCTGACCTTGTAGTCCTCCAGGACGATCTCGGTCAGCCGGGGATAGAACCTGACCAGGGCCTTGAGCAGGGCGTTGTACAGGGCGTCCACCGGGCCGTTGCCGAAGGACGCGGTATGCAC
This sequence comes from Desulfobaccales bacterium, assembly GCA_041650575.1. Classification (GTDB taxonomy): domain Bacteria; phylum Desulfobacterota; class Desulfobaccia; order Desulfobaccales; family 0-14-0-80-60-11; genus 0-14-0-80-60-11. The sequence goes on along the minus strand of JBAZKX010000019.1, from coordinate 2,490 downwards.
TTCATGGGGCCCCACCCGCACCCGGATCGTGGCTTCGGGCACCGGAGGCTCGAAGCCCCCCACCTTTTCATCGATAACCCGGTAGGATTGCAGGTGAAAGTATTCCTTGTGCTGGCCCAACGCGGACCTGAGGAGCAGTTCCAGGGAGGCTTCGGCGTCTTCGAACTGGAAGCCCTGGGACTCCAGATCCTTGACTTTGTCCAGGACGGTCTTGACGTTGCTGTCAAAGGGCGGCAGTTCCACCCCGGGGTCCAGGTTGAGGAGTTGCTTTAATTTGTCCAGGGCCTGGCGCACCGCGGCATCATGGCTGCCCAGGTCCAGCCCCATCTCCTGGGCCTTCATGAGGATATTGCCCCGGCCCGACAGGTCGGAGACCGGGATGACCCGCGTGTTGCCTACCAGAGCCGGTTCGATATGCTCATAGGCCTTGGGGTTGCGTTTCACCGCCGCGGCATGGATGCCGCCTTTGTGGGCAAAGGCGCTCTTGCCGACATAGGGCTGGTACCGGTTGGGGCGCACGTTGGCGGCCTCATAGACGAAGCGGGAGACCTCGGTGAGGCGCCGCAGGTTGCCGGCGCCGATGCACTCCAGCCCCATCTTCACCTGGAGGTTGGGGATGATGGAGCAGAGGTTGGCGTTGCCGCAGCGCTCCCCCACGCCGTTGATGGTCCCCTGCACCTGGCCGCAGCCCAGCTCGACCGCGGCGACGGAGTTGGCCACGGCCAGTTCCGAATCGTTGTGGGCGTGGATGCCCAGAGGCGCCTGGGGAAAGCGAGCCTGGACCGCTTTGATGATCTCGATCAGTTCGCTGGTCAGGGTGCCGCCGTTGGTATCGCACAGCACCAGGATCTGGGCCCCGCCGTTCAGCGCGGCCTCCAGGGTTTTTAGGGCATAATCCCGGTCTTCTTTAAAGGCGTCGAAGAAATGCTCGGCGTCGTAAAAGAGCTCTTCCACCCGGGGCTTGAGGTAACCCAGGGAGCCGGAGATCAGCTCCAAGTTGCGCTCCGGGGTGGTTTGCAGGATCTCCCTGACCTGAAACAGAGACGATTTGCCGAAAAGGGTCACCACCGGCGCCAGGCTGATGAGGAGTTCCTGCATGTTGGGGTCGCTCTCCGGCGGCCGGTCCTTGTGGTGGGTGCTGCCGAACGCACTGATGCGGCTGCCGTTCAAATCATAATTGCGGATTTCGGCGAAGAAATCCTTGTCCTTGGGGTTGGAGCCGGGCCAGCCGCCTTCAATATAATGAATACCCAACTGCGCCAGTTTTTGGGCGATGCGGATCTTGTCGGCCAGGGACAGATTGAAATCCTCGGCCTGGGTGCCGTCTCTCAAAGTGGTGTCGTAGATTTTTACCTGGCGCATGGCTGACCTCGTTTAAGTTCAAGGTTCAAAGTTCAAGGTTCAAGGTTAGGAGCTCAAAGACTTGGACGCTCGAACTTTGAACCAATTTTCCAGGGCGTTTGCAGCCTAAGTGTCAAGGTTAAGGGCTCAAAAACTTTGAACTTTGAACTTTGAACTATTTTTTCTTCGGCGGCGGCGTCTCCAGACCGAAGGCGTCGTGGAGAACCCGTACCGCCAATTCGCCGTATTTATCTTGAATGACGCAGGAAATCTTGATCTCCGAGGTGCTGATCATCAAGATGTTGATGTTTTCCGCGGCCATGGCTTCGAACATGCGGGCCGCGACCCCGGCGTTGTTTTTCATCCCCACGCCCACGACGGAGACCTTGGCGATGTTCTCTTCGCTCAAGACCCGCTCGGCTCCGATATCGACGGCCACCGGCTGGACAATCGCCAGGGTCTTTTTCAGGTCGCCCTTGGGCACGGTAAAAGTCAAGTCGGTGTGGCCGTCGATGCTGGTGTTCTGGATGATCATATCCACCACGATATTGGCGTCAGCCACCGGCTGGAACAGGTGGATGGCGACGCCGGGGCGGTCGGGAACCCGGGTGATGGTGACCCGGGCGTCATTTCGACTCAAAGCCACACCGGATACCGGCACAATTTCCATTTCTTCATCCTCCTCGGTCACCAGGGTGCCGGGTTCCTCGGAAAAACTGCTGCGAACCACCAGGGGTACGCCATAACGCCTGGCAAAACCCACGGAGCGGATCTCCAGGACCTTGGCCCCCATGGAAGCCAACTCCAGCATCTCGTCATACGAGATTCGGTCCAATTTGCGGGCCTTGGGGCAGATGCGGGGATCGGTGGTATAGACCCCGTCCACGTCGGTGTAGATTTCGCAGAGGTTGGCCTTTAATGAGGCCGCCACGGCCACCGCGGTGGTATCAGAGCCGCCCCGGCCCAACGTGGTGATGTTGCCTACTTCGTCCACCCCTTGAAAGCCCGCCACGGTGACGATGCGGTTTTTCTTCAATTCTTCTTTAATGCGGGCCGTATCGATGCCGACGATCCGGGCCCGGCCATAGGCGCGGTCGGTATAAATCCGGGCCTGATGGGAGAGCAGCGACGTGGCCGGCACGCCCTGGG
>JBAZKX010000018.1:0-13302 GCA_041650575.1 Desulfobaccales bacterium | reverse complement strand
ACGCCGCCCACGACCGCCCCAAGCTCTTCGATGACTTTCTGGCCCACCGCCTGATCACCGCGGAAGAATATCGGGCCAGTGAAGACCGTCACCTCAGGGCCTTTCACCTCTTTGATCCGGCCCGGGCCGCGGCCTGTCCGGATCGAGCCGGCGCCCTGGCCGGCTGGATGCAGAGCGCGGCTGCCCCGCCCATCGTGCTCGGCCGGGCTCGGTACGCCGAAGACTACCTGGAACGGGCCGTCAGCCGGGGGGTCAAGCAATATGTGATCCTCGGCGCCGGCATGGATACCTTTGCCTGGCGGCGGCCGGATTTGCTGGCGCAGCTAAACGTGTTCGAGGTGGACCATCCCGCCACCCAGGCCCATAAGCGACGGCGCCTCCTGGAAGCCGGCCGGGAGCAGCCTCCCCAACTGCAGTTCCTTCCGGTGGATTTTAGCCGGGAGAACCTGGCCGCGGCCCTCCGGCGCTCGTCGTATGACCCGCAGGCCCAGACCTTTTTTAGCTGGCTGGGCGTCAGCTATTATCTCACCAGGGAAGCGGTGCTGGCGTTGTGGCGCGCCGTCGGCGAGGTCGGATCCCCGGGGAGCGCAGTCATCTTCGATTATCTGGATACCGACGCCTTTGTCCCTGAGAAAGCGTCCCCGCGGGTGCAATTCATGCTGGAGATCGTCAAAAGGGTGGGTGAACCGATGATCACGGCCTTCGAGCCCTCCGCCCTGGCTGCGGATCTGGCCGGCGTGGGCCTGCGCCTTACGGAGAACCTGGGCCCGGACGACATCCAAAAACGCTTTTTTCAGGCCCGCCCGGATGGCTACCGTGCCTGCGAGCACGCCTACTTTGCCTTAGCGGTGGTCGCTTAGACCCGCCTTAAATTCGCTGACCGGGTAGTTCCCCTGCCGCGTCCATCCGGTATCAACAAACTTATCCTGAAGTTATCGCGATTGCACCAGTGCCGCGATCAACTCGGCCTGGCGGCGGGCCGCTCCCTGGTGGGGGATAAGCGCGGCCTGGGCCCGACGGCCCAGATCGGCTCGGGTCTCGGGATGATCCAGGAGCCGGCGCACCGCGGCCGCCAGGGAAGCGGCGTCCTGGACCATGATGCCGGCCTCCACCTCTTCCAGGATAGCTTGGGCCCACAGGAAATTCCCCAGGTGCGGGCCATAGAGGGGCGCCAGGCCCCAGGCCGCGGCCTCCAGCAGGTTCTGGCCGCCGTGGGGGACGAGACTGCCGCCGATGAAGGCAACGTCCGCGGCCCCGTAAAGGGTGAAGAGGTCGCCGATGGTGTCGATAATGACCACCGGATGGCGCCGGGCTTCCCGGCCGGCCTTGAGACTCGTCCAGAGGTGAAAGGCCAGGCCGCGGCCGGCTAGCATCCGGGCCAGGTCCGGGGCGCGTTCGGGATGCCGGGGCGCCAGGATGAGTTCAAGGGCAGGGTAGGGGCCGAGGAGTTCCTGATACGCGTCCAGCACCGCGTCTTCTTCGCCCGGATGGGTGGAGGCGGCCAGAAACACGGGGCCCGATGCCTCCCGCGCCAGGAGGCCGCGGAACTCCTGGAGGCGAGGCTCATCTTTCCCCTGGAGCAGGCGGTCGAATTTGAGGTTGCCGGTGAGATGCAGCCGGGAGGGCATAACCCCCAACTGTTGCCAGCGGGCATAATCGGGGGGCGACCCCGCAGCAATCACGTCAAATAGATTAAATATATCAATTATATACCTACGATATTTAAGAAACTTTCTTAAGGATTGATCCGACAGGCGGGCATTGACCAGGGCCAGGCGCACGCCAGCCTGGTGGGCTTGGCTGAGGAAGTTGGGCCAGATTTCGGACTCCAACCCGATGAAGACCTGGGGCCGCAGGCAACTCACATAGCGGCGCACCGCCCAGGGAATGTCCAGGGGAAAGTAGGCCACCAGCGCTCCCAGGGGGGCAAAGTGTTTGCGGGCTACCTGTTGCCCGGTTTCGGTGCCGGTGGTGATGATAAAGGCCGCGTCGGGCAGAAGGGCCTTGAGTTCCCGGACCAGGGGGACCGCGGCCTGGATTTCACCCACGGAAACGCCGTGGAGCCACAGACGCGGCGCGCCCGGCGGCGGCGGAGTGTCAGGGAGTTTCAGGCCCAGGCGCGGCAGGAAACTTTCCCCCCGACCCCGGGATTTCAGGTGCCAGTAGAAATAGGGCCAGCCCAGGAGACCGGCTAGAGTGCTGACCATTTTATAAAGGAATAATAGATTATTAGAAGACATATTTAAGAAGTCTTCTTAATTTTGGTCAGCCATTGGGGGCGCACCGCCAGATAGTCCGCCAGGATGCGGGCGTGGTCAAAAGCCAGGCTTTGGGGCAAGGCCTCCGGGGCAAAGATCGCCAGATGCCGGGCATCGTCGGCGGCCTGGGGTATGCCTTCGCCCCGGGCCACGTATACCGTGGTGATAGTGTGCTGCCGGGGGTCGCGCTGCGGGTCCGAATAGGTGTGGAATTGTCCTAAGAGGGTGACCGCCAGACCGGTTTCCTCCCGGGCCTCGCGCACTGCCGCGGCCTCGAGCGATTCGCCGTAATCCACGAACCCCCCGGGCAAGGCCCAGCCGTACGGCGGATTGGCCCGTTCAATAAGCACCAGGCCCTGGTCCTCATATTCGATAATAATATCCACCGTGGGCACCGGATTGCCATGCCTCCGGATCATGGAACCGCACTGGGGGCACTTCTCTTCGGTCACCATCTATTAGTTGACATAATATATATTATCAGACGTTACGGTTAAAGCTGGAATTCCCGCTTGCATAACCGTTTCAGATCATCGTAATTGACGGACACAATCTGCCAGAGACCGTGATCAGGCTGGCGGCGCATCTGAAACCTGAACTTCTCCCGGGTCTTGGGATCGGTCAAGGTCACCAGGGCCTCATCCCCCTGGGTGTCGATTTGGGCCACGGTGGCGGCCGCGGCAATCCCCAGAATCTGAGTGTTATTCAAATTGAGCAGGTAATGCTCTATTATCCCCCGAATCTGGGGCTCAAAGCTGGCGAAGAGCTTCGGGAGGAACTGCTGCGCAAACTTGCGGCCCAGGCGCCGGGTCATCTTATCCCAGTCATCGGTCTTCTGGTTATCCTGGTCCTCCCGACCTTGCGCCTCCCGGCCGGAGGCGTCAACAAAATTATTGAATAATTCCTTTAATTCGACATACTTAAAGAACTGGTCCATGTCCCGGGCCTTCAGAGCCAGGGCCATCTGCTGCAAGGCGTAGCGGGGGGAATTGGTCCACTGCCAGTAGAGGCCCCCGGCCAGGGCCCCGCCCAGGACGACCAGGACCACGGCAATAATCCAGGTTTTTCGCTTCATGGCGCTCCTTCGCGGTCGTTGTACTCCGTTTTGATGATATACTATATCTTAATAATTCACGGGTTATATCTCAATGGAGAAATGGCTGGCATGGCTCTGATAGATTCTGAAAAATTGATTTCCCGGCATTCTCTGGCCAATGGCCTCACCCTCGAGCTGTGGAACCGGTCTCGGCCGGTGGCCGGTGACCGCTGGCTGGTCATCCTGGAAACCCGGATCGCCATCCCTGTTCAGGCCGACACCCTGCCGGCCGAGTTGCAGCCCCAGGCTCCGGCCGTTATCGCAGCCCTGGGGGCTGAAGTTCTCTTTTCCCGCCGGGATGAACGCAACTTCATCGCCGCGGAGGCAGTGTCGATCATCCTTCAGGTATGCAGGAGCGGGTTTTGGACCAGGCCCCCGGATATTTCGGCCATCCCGACTTCGCTGCCCGGTTCATCCGCAAAAGCTGGACGGAAGACCAGGCGCGCCGGCGCTGGCAGAATGGGGCTATCGCTGCAGGCCAGGCCACCTGAAGCCTACAGCCCCCCTACCCTCTTTTCGATGAATTTCCAGGCACTTTCAGACTGTTAAGCTTTCTATTGCGAGGATGAAATGTCAAACGCAACTACGGGCGCAAGCCTCTTGCCGGAGGTGCGGCTGACCCCCAAAGGCCTCAGGTGGCAGCGCACCGGCCACCCCTGGGTTTACCGCAACGACCTGGCCGGCCAGCCGGAGCTCTCCGCGGGTGAATTGGTGGCCGTCACCGACCCCCAAGGCCGTTTTCTGGGACAGGCCTTATATAGCGCCGCGTCCCGCATCGCTCTGCGGTTTCTGACCGCGGGCGCCGAGGCCGTCGACCCGGCCTTTTGGGAGGCCCGGCTGGAACGGGCCCTGGTCTTTCGCCAACGCGTGGTGGCGGATACGGACGCCTTTCGCCTGATCTTCGGGGAGTCGGACGGCTTCCCCGGCCTGGTGGTGGATTCCTATGCCGGGCACCTGGTCCTCCAAACCCTCCATCCGGGCCTGGAGCGGCGCCTGCCCGAGATCACCGACTTGCTGATCCGGAAGCTGGCGCCCGCGTCGCTGACCCTGCGCCACGATGCCGAGGTGCGGCTGCAGGAAGGGCTGCCCCTTGAGGTCAAAACGGTCTTCGGCGAGCTGCCCTCCCGGGTGGAAGTCCGGGAAGGTCCGGTAAAGTTATGGGTGGATGTGCAAAGCGGCCAGAAAACCGGGCTGTTTCTGGATCAGAGGGAAAACCGCTTGGCTGCCGCGGCCTTTGCCCAGGGGGAAGTCCTGGACGCCTTCGCCTACCAGGGGGCCTTTGCCATGCACCTGGCCCCCGGGGCCGCGCGGGTCACCCTGGTGGAGAGCTCGGCCCCGGCCCTGGCGGTGGCCAAGGAAAACGCCCTCCTGAATGGTTATGACCACCTGGACCTGGTCAAGGCCAATGTCTTCAATTTCCTGAAAGAGGCGGTAACCGCGGGCCGGCGCTTTGATCTCATTTCGCTGGACCCGCCGGCCTTTGCCAAGAGCCGCGGGGACCGGGCCGGGGCGCTCAAGGGCTATAAGGAGATCAACCGCCGGGCCTTTCAGTTGCTGGCCCCCGGGGGCGTTCTGGTCACCAGTTCCTGCTCCTATAACCTGAGCGAGCCGGAGTTTCTGGAGATCGTGCGGGAAGCCGCGGCCGACGCCCACCGCCAGGCCCGCCTGGTGGAACGCCGGGGCGCGGCCAAAGACCACCCTGCCCTGCTCTCCCTGCCGGAAAGTCTCTACCTGAAGTGCTTGATCCTGGAAGTGGAGTAGATACCGCGGCCCCCGGGACCCTCTATCCGTCAGTTTAAGGCGAGGTCCCCGTTACCACCTGAGCTGGCAAATCCTGCTGCGAACCCTCTCAAGGCGCGCTGGCCTTTGATATATAACAGCCATAGGAGACCTATCCCTCCTCCGGTCCAGTCCGAATCCTCACTTCCGGAATGGATTTGAGGTACAAGTCACGTTGAGGGAACGGCAATTCTATGCCGTGCTCCCGGAACCGCTGCCAGATGCCCCAGAGAAGTTCGCTCTTCAATGAACCGATGCCATTCTGGGGGTCGTTGAGCCACACCCGCAAATCGAGGTTAACACTATTATCCCCAAACTCCTTCAGAAAGCAGTTTGGCTTAGGATCCTTTAAGACGCGGGCGGAGCTCGCCGCAACTTCCAGAATCAGGTCCCGGACTTTTTCCAAATCAGAGGCATAGGAGACGCCGACCGGGAGATCAATACGGACGAGATTGTTGGAATATGACCAATTGATCACCTCGCTGGTTACCAGGTTTTCATTGGGGATAAGGTGCTCTGTGCCATTCCGGGTAATGACCGAAGTGTAGCGGGTTCCTAAAAAATTGATCCAGCCATACTTATCCCCCACTTGAATGACATCGCCGGGCTTGATGGATTTATCCGCCAGGATAATGAATCCGCTCACCAGGTTGGCAAAGACTTTTTGCAGGCCGAAACCGAGTCCCAATCCCAGAGCCCCGCTGAACAGGGCGAAGACGGTAAGACCAATACCCATGTATTGCAAGACCAGGGTGACCGAGGCGCAAAAGAGAAAAATGACCGAGAGCTTGTAGAGCAAGATTTGGACCGCGGGGGTCAGGCCCGATTCCGCGGTCAACCAGAAATGCAGCAAAAACAACAGATTTCTTGACAGCCAATAAAAAACCAGCACTAATACGAAAGCCCGGAAGAGGGTCAACAGAGAAATATGGATCTTGCCGAGATTGAAGTCGATATGCTGCAGGAGGTTTAACCAGGGTTCATTGAGATGGAAGATATAAAGGAAGGCATTGAACCAGAAAATTATAATTATAATGGTAGCCCAGAACCGGTTTTGCATCTGGCCGGTCAGAAACCGCACCAAGGCCAGGGCAAGCAAGCAAATAACGATGGTGTAGAGGCCGTCCCGGGGCAAATCAAAGTGTTCGGCGACGCTATAGGGAATCCATAAAAAGAATAAAGCAAGTGCGGGACCTATCACGTAGGAGAAAGTCGTCAATCGAGACAAATCACGACAGATTTCCTGGGGTGGAGAACATTTCGCTTGTTTGCGGGTAATCCAGGTGCGGATAGCCTTGGTTGCTTTGTACGCCAGCAGGAGGGCGCAGGCCGCGGCGGCAATTTGGGCCAGCATGGCCCAGGCAAGCACATGAAAGAAAAAGTAGTCGCGGGCCTGGGAGATTATCTGGTTGGCAAAGGCGAGATTAAACGGACTAGCCATGACATATCTCCCGCGAAAATTTGGCTGTCTCCAGTCGTAACCTGAGCCGGCTTAGAGGAGGCCGGGCCCAGGCGACCCGCTTCAGTTCTTCCCAGCCTTTTGAATCGCCGTGGCAATCTCCTGACTGAGTTGGCCCACAGCCCGGCTTTCTGCCGCAACCAGGGCGGCATAATCGGGACCCGTCACCGGCTCGCGAATACTGGAGCGATGAGTTTTAAGCAGCTTTTTTTCCGGGCCCGCGGAGATGCTCCAGCGCGCCTCCAGCCAGGCGGCGTCGCCCAACCGGCCATCGCAACGAACGATGTCCAAAACCACCTGGTAGTCGATCGGCACGGACAGCCGCCAGGGATAGAGATAAATCCGTTCGGTCGACAGAAGAACCCCAAGATTGTCGGCCAGAACATTAATGAAGTTATCCTTGAAGGAGCCAACCCAGCGATCGAACTCGGCTTTTACCGCCTGATTGTCGCTGGTGCGGGTAATAAGCATGGACTGGTCGAGGTAATCGGCGAGCTTAACGGGGCCGATGCCGATCACGGCGTTCTGGGCCGGGCCTTTCCCCTTTGAGATCCCCTGGTCTTCCTGTATCGGGGTCAAGGTGTAAAAACGCGGCGTCTGGCTCCGGCAGCCCCCTAAAAAGATGGCCGCGATCGCCAGGATAACCGCAAAACCGCGAGAAAAAGGCGCTACTTTCATATTATTTTCCTCCAGGTTTCCCTTTGCCGCGAATCAGGGCCTCGGGATGCTGATCGAGATAATTGGCCAACTGCCGAATTGACCTGCTCATGGCGGAAATTTCCTGCAGCGTGTTCTCCAAATCCACCATCAGCGGCGAGTCTTCGGAAAGAAAGTTGCTGGCTTTGGTCATGGTTTTATCAAAACCGGTCGCCACCCCTCCCACTTTGTCATCAACTTTAACCGCCAGCTTGCCGAAATCTGTGAGGGTTTTGTTCAAGTTTTTCGAGAGCGGATCCACTTGACGGTCCACTTTGGTGACGAGCTTGCGGACGTCCTGAAGAGTATCTTTCAGACCCCGAATGCTGGCGGCCAGGTCAGGGTCGTTGACGAGTTTAGAGATACCGTCCATGGCCGATTCCAAATGCTCTTCCAGCTTTACGAGATCCAGCTTCTGAAGGGCATTGGCCAGCTTTTGGGAGGTGGACGGGCAGGTTGGAACCACGACATAGTCCTTATAATCTCTGTCCATTTGGGGTGGAGCATAGCAGAGACCTGCCTCGGGAAGAAAATCGAGCTGGATCATTAACTGGCCGGTAATAAAACTTTGCGTAATCAGCTGGGCCCGGAGGCCCTTTTCGATAAGCTTCGCCGCAACTGTCCGGTAATCTCTTTTTCCGCCTCGCACCTTCCAGCGGTCCGGATAGATTTCGATGAGAACGGGGATTTGGGTCTTCATCGTAGCCAGGTCGGCTTGAAGAGCAATATCGGTCACTTGGCCGATCGGAACGCCCTGGAACAGCACCGGTGCGCCCACATTTAACCCATTGATGGGTTCATTGAAGTACAAAATGTATTTGTTGGTTTTCTGGAAGAATTTGCCCGAACCGAATACGACCAGGCTGGCAGCCATAATGGTCACTGCGAAGACCACGAAACCGCCGATCATCATCCTGTTTGCTTGCTTAGCCATCTGGGCCCATCCTATCGGTTAAGATTTCTCGCCGCGGGTTAAAAAAAGGCGCAAATTGGGATCCCGGGTTTCGGCCAAAAGCTGGTTCGGGTTTCCCGTGGCCGTCATGGTTCGCTTGGATACGTCTAGAAATACGGAATTGTCGCCGATCGCAAATATGCTGGCCAACTCATGGGTCACCACCACCATGGTGGTGCCCAGGCTCTCCCGTAGCTGCAGAATCAGGTCATCCAGACGGCGGGCGCTCACCGGGTCCAGCCCGGCGGAAGGTTCATCGAAAAACAGGACTTCCGGATCGAGGGCCATGGCCCGGGCTATACCGGCCCGTTTCTGCATCCCGCCGCTGATCTCAGAGGGATAAAACTCTTCGAATCCGGCCATGCCCACCAGCGCCAGTTTCAGTTTAACCACCTCACGTATCTGGCTCGGGCTTAAATCCGTATAGGTTTCCAGGGGCAGGGCGATGTTCTCGGCCAGGGTCATGGAACTCCAGAGCGCCCCCCCCTGGTACATCACCCCGGCCCGGCGAATGATCCGGTCCCGGGTCTGCGGATCGGCGCCCCAGAAATCGACGTCTCCATAAAAGACCTTACCCTTGGCCGGGGCCTTCAAGCCGATTAAAATGGTCATCATGGTGCTCTTGCCGCAGCCGCTGCCGCCCATGATAATGAAGATGTCCCCTCGGTTTATGGTAAAGGTCAGGTCCCTCATCAGGACAAAGTCGCCATAAGCCATGGTGAGATCACGCACCGTTATGTGGGCTTCTTTTTCCGTCATTTTTACTCTATCCTGACAAGCGGCACTGGTAGCGCCCCCACTCAGTGGTAAGCGATTATATTCCCAGAAAGTTGCACAGAACGGTGATCACCGCGGTGGAGAGGATAATCCCGACAATGGCGGTGACCACCGCGGAAGTGGCCGCATCACCCACCGCCGAGGCGCTGCGGCCGCACTGCATGCCCCGCATGCAGCCGGCCAGCGCTACGATCACGCCGAACACGAAGCCGGAAAACAGGCCGATGCCCAGGTTCCAGAGTCCGACCGCTTTGGCCGTCTCGTTATAGTATTCTATGGGGCTGATATTGAGCATCGATATCCCCACCACCATGCCCCCCAGTATGCCCATGATATTAGCGTAAATACACAGCAGGGGCATCATCAGCGCCAGGGCCAGCATGCGCGGCAGCACCAGAAACTCCATGGGTGATATGCCCAGGGTTTTCAGGGCATCGATCTCCTGGTTCACCTGCATGGTCCCAAGCTGAGCGGCAAAGGCCCCCCCCGTGCGGCCGGCCATGACGATGCCGGTCATAATCGCCGCCATCAGGCGAACCATGGCAATCCCCACCAAATCGGCCACATAAATTTGGGCACCAAAAAGTTTCAGCTGGATAGCGCCGATAAACGCCAGGATTAACCCCACCAAAAAACAGATGAGGGAGACGATGGGCAACGCCTGGGCGCTAACGGCCTGCATGATTAAGCCCAGATCGGCGGGGCGGTACTGGGCCTTACCGCGCAACAGCCTTAAAACAGCAACGACCGCGTCGCCGAGGAATTCCAACATTTCACCTATGGATTGGAAAAGATCGACGGTTTGGCTGCCCACAGAGGTGAGAAACGACATCCGCCCCTCGGCCTGGCGGGCATCCGTCTTTTCCGGCACCGCCAAGGCCAATGCCAACAGTTTCTGCGCTCCTGGGGGCAGTCCATCGCGGTTCAGGCGGATATTTTGCCGGGAGCAAAGGGTGCCCAAGTTCATCAGGAAGGTCAACAACCCGCTGTCCCAGGAAGCCAGTTCCCCGGTGTCGAAGACCAGGTTACGAACCCCCGGCTTATTTTGGAGCGTTTGCTGAACCTTATCGGCCCCGGGCAGATCACCCCCCAGCTTCCAGTGCCCGGAAAGAATCAGCTTCAGCGTGTCTGCCGATGGTTGCTCCATGATCATCTCACCATGGGCCGTCATGTGCGTTTTTTCTCCATGGGAACTCATTAACTGATGATTGGGATCTTCATCCTTTGTTTATCATTGTCCAAAATGGTTTTTGCGACGTCTTTGCCCGAGAATAAATCCCTGCAAGTTTATTTTCATGGAGCCGAATTCTCGTCAGCCTCATGGTAGCATAACTTTTCCTCTGAAAACAAAAGTTTTCCCGTAAGAGCTATTCACTCCTATGTGCAAAGTCAAGTTTCAAAGGTGCTGCGATGTCCGGTTAGAATCCAAGCCAGTCTCCTAATCGTGGTTTCTCTTCCAGGTAGGGCCGTTCCATATCTTGCCAGCTTCGGCAGTTATCACCAGATAGGAAAAATCTACAGTCATAATCTGAATATATAGAAGGTCTTAAACTCACTGATAAGATTTTCAAATATAGCAGTAAGCTGTCATCCCACGCTCCCTGTTTTTCTGCCCCAAGGCATACTATTTCCCGGAGGAAACCGTTGAAAATATCTGAAATCCTACCCTGCTCGAAGAAATATCACTAATTTTGTATTTTTCTTGAAACCTTTTAAACTATGACTATCTTAAAGTTCACAGGAAAAGCCAAATCCGTCGCAAGACGGAGGGGCTTGCTGATACAAACAATGCGACCAAAGGAGAATAGCTATGAAATTCTTTCTAAACGCCTTCTTGGTTTTCGCAATCCTAGGGTTTCCCTCTCAGGGCCTCACTACCCCTATCACCTACACAGCGAATCTATACGGCCCGAGTGAATCCCCGCCCAACGCATCGCCCGGAACCGGCTTCGCCATGGTCGTCATCGACACCGCTGCCCACACCTTATCTGTCCATGCGGACTTTAGCGGATTGCTCGGAACTACGACGGCGGCGCACATCCATGCGGCTACGGCTTTACCGTTAACGGGGACTGCGGGAGTCGCTACGCAGACCCCATCTTTCTTTGGCTTCCCTCTGGGAGTGACGAGTGGGACTTATGATAACACCTTCGACCTGACCCTGGATTCGTCGTGGAACCCCGCCTTCATTACTGCCCATGGAGGGCCGGCAGGCGCTGAAGCGTTCCTGGACGCGGCCCTGGCAGAGGGAATGGCCTATTTTAACATTCATTCGAATTTGTTTACTCCTGGGGAGATTCGCGGCTTTTTAGTGCCCGCACCTGCCACTCTGCTTCTCTTCGGCACCGGCTTAGCAGGCTTGGCAGGAATCAGACTAAGAAGGAAGAAACAGTAGTCAAGGCAAGGCAGAGTCATCATGACCCTGTCTTGTCAATATCAATCCCCACAATTTCGATCACTTGCCACATCCTCATGGGTCGGCCTCTGCCCGCCTAGCAATATCCGGCGCCTCTCATGCCCACCCTCCCCTGCCCGCCCGGCCTGCTTAAACCTGGTCAATCGTTGCCGTTGTTCTGGCTATCTTTCTCCCAGCCCTTATAGTGAGACCCATGCGCACCAAACTCGGGCCAATCGTGTCGCAATTTCTCCGGCCGCGGTTTTTGCACCCCGGCCCGCGGCGCCCGTGCGGTTTGCCGCGGTACACCAGGCGGTTCACAGCGGGACCAAAGCCGGCACGCTCCGCTCCGGCAACGGTAACTATCAAGACAAATCAGTAACTTAGTATCGCTAATAACGCTTTTTTCTGCCCAAGCGGTACAGGGAGGCCGGTTTAAGCTCCCAAAAGGGTCAAATCCACCGTGCCCTGGTGTCATCCATGAAATAGTTTGACACCTGGCCTATTCTTATCGTTTGAAAAGGCAAATAAAAGTTGAGACTGAAGCTAATATGGAAGGTTGGTTAGATTTCGATAGTCTGGTGCAGGGTCGGGACCACAACTTCTTGGTGCCCCAAATCGTAACGCAGCCGGGTGGCCAGTTCCTGGGCTGCGTCGGGCTCGCCGTGTACGACAAAGGTGCGCTCCGGGGGCTTCTTAAAGGCCCGGGCCCAACTCAAGAGGCCCGGCTGATCGGCATGGCCGCTGAAGCCGTTCAGAGTCACCACCTCGGCTTTCAGGCGATATTCCATCCCGAAGATCCTGACCAGCGGCGCCCGTTCCACCAGGCGGCGGCCCAGGGTGTTGGGGGCCTGCCAGCCGACAATCAGCACCGTGTTGCGACGGTCCTCGATATTGTTTTTCAAATGGTGCTGCACTCGCCCGGCCTCGGCCATGCCCGAGGCGCTGATAATCACCGCGGGGCCTTTCAGGGCGTGAAGTCTTTTGGACTGTTCCACGTCCCGGATATATTGCAGCCGCTTGAAGCCGAAGACATCGCCATCATGCCGCAGGTAGTCCCGGGTTTCGTCATCGAAGTATTCCGGGTGCCGGCGGAAAATGTCGGTCACATCTACGGCCAGGGGGCTGTCTACATAGATGGGGATGTCCGGCAGATCGCCCTGGTGGTAAAGCTTGTTCAGGAGGAAGACCAGCAACTGCGTCCGCTCCACGGCAAAGGCCGGGATGATCACCTTGCCCCCCCGGGCGGCGGTGCGTCGGATCGTCTGTTTAACCATCTCCACCGACTCTTCGATAGGCGGGTGGGTCCGATTGCCGTAGGTGCTTTCGATGAGCAGGACGTCAGCGGCCGGAAGTTTGGCGGGGTCGCGCAGAATCGGCAAGTGAGGCCGGCCCAGATCGCCGGTAAACACCAGGCGCTTGCCACGTTCCCCTTTCCCTGGCTGGAAATCCAGGGCGACGATGGCCGAGCCCAGCATGTGCCCGGCATCATACAGGGTCAACGTAAGGTCAGGCAACACCTGGCAAGGCCGCTCATATTCGATGCCTTCAAAATACTGCATGGCCTCAGCCGCGTCTTCCTGGGTGTAGATCGGCTCGACCGGAGGCTCGCCGCGCTTCCGCCGCTGCCGGTTGACGTACTCCACATCCTCCTCCTGGATATGGCCGCTATCGAGGAGCATGGCGCCGCAGAGGTCGGCCGTAGCCGTGGTGCAGAAGATCTTGCCCCGGAAGCCTTGCTTGACCAGGTTGGGGATATTGCCCGAATGATCCATATGGGCGTGAGACAGGACCACGGCATCAACGGTGCTGGCATAATAGACGAATTCCTGGTTCCGTCTCCGGGCCTCGTCGCGCTTGCCTTGATACAGGCCGCAGTCCAGGAGAATC
>JBAZKX010000017.1:0-13322 GCA_041650575.1 Desulfobaccales bacterium | reverse complement strand
GGACGACGCCCGGCGCCGCTGCGCCTGGTGCGGCCACATGTTCTATAACCCCAAGATCGAGTTGGGCTGCGCCGAGTGGTGCCAGTACGCCGAAAAGTGCGTGCCCGACCTGGTGCGGGCCAAAAAGGCGGCCCAGAACTTTAAGGAGCTGCTGGCGGAGCTGGTCAAGGCCCATCTGGCGGGGGACCCGGCGGCCTGGGCGCGGACCGAAAGAGCCATGCAATACGCCCAGGACCTGCTCAAGGCCGAAGGGGGGGACCCCAAGGTGGTCCTGGCCGCGGTGCTGCTGCACCGGGTGGAACCGGCCCGGGCCCGGGAGTTCCTGGCGGAGCTGGAGACGGAGCCGGAGATCACCGAGGCCATCCTGGAATTGCTGGCCGGCGGGGGCGCGGCGCGGGATCTGAACCGGCAGCTTTATCAGGATACCCTAGCCCTGGCGGCCGAGGAGGCCGAGAGCCCCAGGGTCTTCCACACCCGCACGGCTGAACGCCTGGCCGCGGGCGGAGAGGCTGGAAAATAAGGTTCTGGGGGGAAGGGGCTTTTTCGTAATAGGCCACTGCCACCAACCCCCCATCCCCCACCCCTTACCGGGGCTGGGAAGGGAATTTGAGGGGAGGGTAGGGGAATTGACTTCACCCGGCCCTCCCCTCATAATGTTCTTTATGTCTGCAACCGTCTTGCCGCCGGCGGCGGTGGCGCGCCTGCTCATCTGGCACCAGGGGGCCTTGGGAGACCTGCTCCTGGCGGGGCCGGCCCTGGCGGCCCTCAGCCGGCATTATCCCCAGGCCCGGTTCACCGTCCTGGGGCATCCGGACCGCTGGCGGCTGTTGGCCCCGAGCCTGCCCGTGGAGGAGGTGTGGGATAGTAGTGCGGCGCGCTGGGCCTTCCTGTTTAGCGAGGCGGCCTTGCCCCAGGAACTCCGCCAGCGTCTGGCCCCCTTCCCGTTGGCTCTGATCTTCGCACCCCGGCCGCAAGCCATCCTGCTGGATCGCCTGCATCAGGCAGGCATTTCCGCAGTCCACTGGCTGCCCTCCTTTCCCGAGACAGGGGTGGAGGCGGTGGAGGCCCTCCAGGCCCGGGCTCTTGCCGCTCTGGGGCTGCATTATGTTCCCGCGCCTTTTAAGCTGGAAACGGGACTTTCTCAGGATGAGAAACTGCCGGAGCTTCCCGGCCCCGGTCCCTGGCTGGCGGTGGGCCCGGGGAGCGGCCATCTCTTGAAGAACTGGCCCCTGGCCCACTACTACGAGGTCAGCCGGACCCTGGCCTGGGAGTATGGCCTGAAGGTAGTGTGGCTGGCGGGACCTGCCGAAGAGGCCATGCTGCCTTACCTGGCGGGGCTGGCCGCGGCTCAGGGACAGGTGCTCCTGTCCCACCGCCCCCTGGACCGGGTGGCCCGGGTCCTGTCCCGCTGCCGGCTCTATCTGGGCAACGACAGCGGCCTGACGCATCTGGCCGCGGCGGTGGGGAGGCCCGGGGTTCTGGCCCTGTTCGGCCCCTCCGACCCCCGGGTGTGGGCGCCTTTAGGACCACAGGTGCGGGTCCTGGCCGCGCCCTGTGCCCAGGCGCCCTGCGTCGCGGGCCGGACCATCGACTGTCGGGACCCGCGATGCCTGGCCGGGCTGTCGGTCGAGACGGTCCTGGCCGCGGCGGCGTCCATGCTTGCCGAAAAATAAGCCGCTGGCCGGGCACAAGATTTTTAACCGGGCGTCGATGATTTCTTTACTGCCCCCCGGGTTGGTTAAAATTTTTGGTCAGAGAGTTTTTGCAGACCAGGCCTGACCTTACCCCCGGGACCCCCCCCATGGCCTCCGACTGGACGCCCCTTTTCCGTACAATAATTTGAACCAAATCCTGATTCGATATCTCTTCTGATCTCTGCAAAGCCGCGCCAGCACTGATTATGAGTTCATGGGAAGGGATTGGCATTATTCCTGCATTACTCTTAAGCAGGTTACCCCCGAAAAAACCCTGTACCAATTTCTCCTTTCTCCAAATGGCCGGGCTCCCCCTCCCGGCCATTATATTTTTTGGGCCCCCCGGAAAGTTCAAGGTTCAAAGTTGAGGCATGGCGGGAATTGCTCATGCTGGTTTAGCGGCGGCGGCCGAAGTACTCCTGGACCGCAGTGAGCGGCGCGCTCTCAATGCGCAGGGTTTGCCGCAGGCGATTGAGGCGGGCCGCGGCCTCCCGGCCCCGGGCCACCAGCTGGGCCTCCGACGCCAGGAGAGCAGCCGCGTCCCAGGCCGCCTGCCAATTATTGCAAATCAGCAGCAGATCGGCCCCCGCGGCCAGGGCTTCCCTGGCTCCCTGGGGCGCCGAGCGGCTGGCGCTGATGCCTCCCATCTCCAGGTCGTCGGTGATGATCACCCCGTCAAAGCCCAGTTGCCGGCGCAGCCAGTGCTGCAAGGCCACTTCAGACAGGGTGGCCGGGCGGTCATCCCAGGACGGCACCAACAGATGCGCGGTCATGACCATGGGCACGCCCGCGGCCACCGCCTCTCGAAAGGGCAGCAAGTCGGCCTCCCGCTTGGGATCGCTGGACAGGGACCGGGGCAGCACCTGGTGCGAGTCCGCCAGGGTGTCACCCAGCCCCGGGAAGTGTTTGGCCACGGGGATGACCCCGCCGGATAAATAGCCCCGGATGGCGGCCAGCGCGAACCCGGCTGACCGGTGCGGATCAGAGCTGTAAGCCCGGTCCCATTGGGGGCAGGCGGGGGACCGGGGGACGTCCACCACCGGCGCGAGGTTGACGTTAATCCCCACCAGGGCCAGTTCCCGGGCCACCTGCCGGGCCAGAGACTCTACCTCTTCCGGGGTCCGCGTCGTCCCCAGTTCCCGGGCCGGCGGGATGATGGTGAAGGGGGCCTTCAGGCGTTGGACCCGGCCCCCTTCCTGGTCCACCGAGATAAGCAAGGGCCGCCCGGTGGCCGCCAGGGCCTCTTGCTGTAAGTCCCGGGTCAGTTCCCAGACCTGCTCGGGAGTCTCGATATTGCGGGCAAAGAGAATGACCCCGCCCACCCGCAGGTCCCGCACCAGTTCCCGGGCCACCGCGTCCATCCGGGGGCCGGGAATTCCCACCATGAGCAGTTGCCCCCAAAAAGAGGGGTGATCGGGCTCGGTTTGATTATCCATAGAAATTTTGGTCTCCGAAAAGCGGTGTGGACTGATCCAGGTTGACAGCCGTCAGCGGGAATAGCTTCGGTGGGGCTGGCCATCACCCCGGCAAAGCCAGAATTTCCGCCAGGTGATAAAACTTCAAATCCCGGGCCTGCGGCACGTCGAGCCCTTGGAGGTGCAAAAGGCAGCTAAAATCCGGGGAGACCAGGCCCGCGGCGCCGGTGGCGGCCACCGCGGCCAGGTAGGCCGCGCCGATCTCCCGGGAAATTTCCGGCTGTTGCATCCCAAAAGTCCCGCCGAAGCCGCAGCAGGTATAATAGGGGGAGATGGTCAGCAGTTCCAGTCCCGCCACCCGGGACAAGACCTCCCGGATTTGGGGCAGGATCCCTAACTGCCGGGCCTTGCACGACTGGTGCAGGACCAGGGATCCATTAAACCTCGGGGTAAAGGGAGGCGGGCCCAGACCGGCCTGCCACTCACCCAACTCCAGGACCCGGCCGGCCAGAGCCTCGACCGCGCGCTTCTCGCCAGGCCCTTCGGCCAGTTGCGGATAGGCCTCCCGCACCATGTAGGTGCAGGAGGCGCTGGGGCAGAGGATGGCGCCCTCTCCTTCGAAGACCCGGAGAAAATGGCGCATGAGGCGCCGAGCCGTGGCCGTATCCCCCGCGGTCCAGGCGAATTGGCCGCAGCAGGTCTGCTCCTCGGGGTATTCCCAGGGGACGTCCCAGCGCTCCAGCAACTCCACCACGGCGTGGGCCACCCGGGGAGCGCACTGATCTAAAAAACAAGGAATAAAGAGTTGAAGAGCCACACCGTTTCCTTCTCCGGCTCTTTTATCACACCTGCCGTCCTGAGGGGAAGGGCGGATCCGGAGGCTCGGCCGGGATGGCCGGCGACAGGCCATTTTTCGGCCGGCCAGGGCCGCCCTGACTGTGCCCCCGTCATGCTTTCTCTTGACAGTCTGGGGCCGGGTTTTATAGAATGCAAGCAAAAATTTGTGCAAAAATAACCAGTTAACCCCTGAAAGGAAATCCCCTCCCATGACTGAGGCTCCGGCGCAGATTCTGGTAATTGATGATGACAAGGCTATCCGGGACGCCTGTTTTCAGATTCTTTCCCGCCAGGGCTTCCGGGTGGAGCTGGCCTCCAGCGCCCGCCAGGGGCTGGCCCTCCTGGAGCGCATGTCCTTCGACGCCATCCTCCTGGACCTGGTCATGCCCGATATGGACGGGCTGGAGACCCTGAAAAAAATCAAGGCCCAGGACCCCGACGCCGAAGTCATCATCATAACCGGGTACGGCACCATCCAGTCCGCGGTAGAGTCCATCAAGGCCGGGGCCTTCCACTTCCTCTCCAAGCCCTTCGTGCCCGACGATCTCAGGACCCTGATCAACCGCGCCCTGGAAAAGCGCCGGATGGACTTGGAGAACCTTTACCTGCGCCAGGAACTGAAATCCAAAGACGACCGCAACGTGCTGGTCTATGACAGCGAGTCCATGACCCGGATCATGGATATGGTGGCCCGGGTGGCGCCCACGGACAGCACCGTGCTCATCACCGGCGAATCCGGCACCGGCAAGGGCCTGGTGGCCAGCAAGATCCACCAGTTGAGCCAGCGCGCCCGCCGCCCCTTCATTACCGTGGACTGCGGTACCCTGGTGGAAACCCTGTTCGAGAGCGAACTCTTCGGGCACGTCAAGGGGTCCTTCACCGGGGCCGACGCCAATAAAGTGGGCAAATTCGAACTGGCGCAGAACGGCACCCTGTTTTTCGACGAAATCAGCAACATCGGCCTCGAAGTCCAGGCCAAACTGCTGAGGGCGGTGCAGGAAAGAAAAATCTCCAAGGTGGGCAGTCACCGGGTGATCACGGTGGACGTGCGCATCATTGCGGCTACTAATAAAGACCTCACCAAGGCCATTAAAGACGGGGAGTTTCGGGAAGACCTGTTTTACCGCTTGAACGTCGTCTTGATCCAGATGCCGCCGCTCAGGGAGCGCAAGAGCGATATTCCCCTGCTGGTCCAGCACTTCCTTGAAAAATACAACGCCCGGCTGCGTAAAGATATCCGCGGCATCTCCCCGGACGCCATGGACCTGCTGGTGCGCCACGACTGGCCCGGCAATGTCCGGGAGTTGGAAAACACCGTGGAGCGCCTGGTGGTCTTGAGCCCCGGTCCGTATCTGGAGCCCGCGGACCTGGTCTTTGCCGGCACCATCCTGAGCCCCGGCGGCGACTCTCCCTCCGGGGTCTCCCTCAAAGACCTGGAGCGGGACCACATCATCCAGACCCTGCAGCGCTACGACGGCCACAAGAGCGAAACCGCCCGGGCCCTGGGCATCGACCGCAAGACCCTGCGGGAGAAGCTGAAGCGGTACAATATTGAGTGAGGGTGGATGGCAGCAAAACACAAAGCCCAGCTTTGCAAATCCGCGGGTTCCCAAGTGCAACTTGGGAACCAGAAGAAAAAAGTACAAATTGGGAACCAGAGGAAAAAGCGGCGCAAGCAAAAAGCTTAAGGCATATGACGAAAAAGTTAACTTCCCCTCGTTCCCAAGTTGTACTTGGGAACGGTATCTTGGTCAAAGCTTGGCTTTGACACCTTATCGTTATTATGCGCAGCCGCTATAAGATCGTCGAAATAGAATCACCCCATTTCATTACCTGCACCATTGTGGGCTGGCTACCCGTGTTCACCCGCGCCAAATATCTGGACCTGATCACGGCCTCTCTCACCTTCTGCCGACAACAAAAGGGGCTGCGCCTCCACGCCTATGTCGTTCTCGACAATCATTTGCACCTGGCGGTCTCCGCGGATAATCTGACCCAGGTGATTCGGGACTTTAAGAGACACACTGCCAAAGAAATTCTGGCGGCCGCCCGGCGAGACGACAAACAATGGTTGCTGAAGCAGTTTGAATTCTTCAAAGGCGAGTATAAAGGCGAGAGTCAGCATCAGGTCTGGCAGGAGGGGGTCCACCCCCAGGCGATTACCACCGAAGATATGCTCAGACAGAAGCTGGATTATATTCACTATAACCCCGTGAGAGCTGGATTAGTGGACCGCCCCGAAGACTGGCGCTATTCCAGCGCCCGGAATTATTTGGGGCTGGACGGATTATTGGAAATTGATTTGATTGAATTATGAAGTAAAGCCCAGAGCCCAAAGCAAAGCTTTGCAAATCCGTAGGTTCCCAAGTGCAACTTGGGAACCAGAAAAAAAGTGCAACTTGAGCACGAGGGCAGAGGCCTGTAAAGATAACTAATCAGAACTCCTTCCGGTTGATGCGGCTGCAAGGCCCGGTCCTGATTTACGGGGCTGGGACCATGATCGGTCAGGTGCTGATCCTGCGGGAACTTCTGGTTCTGGCCCAGGGGCAGGAGCTCAAGCTGGCCCTGGGGTTATGGTGTTGGCTGCTGTGGGTCGGGCTGGGGAGCCTCGCGGGCGGCCGTTTTCAGCCCGCCGGGGTCGAGCCGGGCCGGTTGGGCGGCCTGTTGGCGTGGTTGGGGTTGCTGCTGCCGGCCACCATCCTGGCCTGCCGGGCCCTGCCCACTCTGGCGCACCTGCCATTAGGACAATCTCTCCCCCTGGGGCTCACCTTCCTGCTCTTTCTGGCCCTCCTGGCCCCTTTCGGGTTAGTCTCCGGCTACTTCTTTCCCGCCGCGGTCCGGGTCCTGAGCAGTGCGGCCCCCCAGGAAGCCGCGGGCCGGGTTTATTTCCTGGAGACCCTGGGCGCGGCCCTGGGGGTGGCGCTGCTCCAGCTTCTGCTGGTGGGCCGCTTTGCCAACCTTAGCCTGGCCCTGGCCACGGGCCTGTTTTTGGCCCTGGCCCCCTGGTTGCTGGCCCGTCCCCGGACTTCCGTGGCCCGGGTGGCTATTAGCGTCAATCTCCTGGCGCTGGCGGTGGCCGTAGGGTTCGCCCCGGGCCTGGACCGCACCAGCCGCGGTTGGGAGTGGCCCGGGCGCCGGGTGATCGCCACCGTGGACAGCCCTTATGCCCTGTTATCCGCGGCCCGGGAAGCGGAGCAAGTCAGCTTTTTCGCCAATAACCTCTGGCTCTTCACCTACCCCGATCCCCTGACCGCCGAAACCCAGGTCCAGCTAGGGCTGCTGGAGCATCCCCGGCCCCGACGGGTGCTCTTGCTGGGGGGCGGGGTGGCCGGCCTGGGGAACGAGATTCTCAAGACCGAAAGCGTCACCAGCCTCACCTACGTGGAACTCGACCCCTTTCTGGTGAATCTGGCCGAAAAGCTTATACCCGCTGCGGCCGGCCTGGAGCACAATCCCCGGGTACACCTCGTCTACCAGGATGCCCGCCGGTACCTGGCCACCACTGGCGACCGCTATGACGTCATTCTCATGGCCCTGCCGGAACCCACCAACGCCCAGCTCAATCGCTTTTACACCCGGGAATTTTTTCGCCTGGTGGCGGCAAAACTCACGCCCGGCGGGGTCTTCAGCTTTGCCCTGACCGGGGCCGAGATCAGTCTGTCTCCCCTGCGGGCCGCGTATCTGGCCATGGCCTATCATACCCTGAGCCGGGTCTTTCCCGAAGTGGCGGCCTTTCCCGGCGGCCAGGTGCGGTTTTTCGCCTCCGTAAGCCCCGGCGTTCTGGTGACCGACCCCGAAGTCCTGGTGCAGCGCCTGAAGTTTCGGCGGCTGGCGCTACAATACGTCCGGGAGTATTACCTCCTCCAGGACCTCTCCCCCTGGCGCCGGCAGTACCTCGACCAGATCCTGCGCGGGCAACCCCCGGAGATCAATACCGACCTGAACCCCAGGTGCTACTTTTACGATCTGGTGCTGAGCGCGGTCCAGGCAGGCCTGGGCGCCAAAGAGGTCTTCTTCGCCTTGCAAGACCTGCCGCCCGCGGTCCCCTGGGCGGTGCTGGTCCTGGCCACCGCGGCGGCGGGGCTCGGCGCCCGGCGCCGCCCCGGCCCCCATTTCCTCTACCAGGTGATGGTGATGGGGGTGGGGACCATGGCCCTGGAAATCCTGGTCCTCGTCCTGTACCAGATAAGTCTGGGGTCTCTCTACCAGCAATTGGGACTGCTCATCGCGGCCTTCATGGCCGGCATGGCCGGGGGCAGCGCCGCGGTCTCGCATTGGCGCGGGCGATTCGGGGCCGGGCCGCGGCTGTTAGCGGGGCTCCAGACCGGGTTGGCGGCCCTGGCCCTGGCCCTGGTCCTGTGGTTGAAGTGGGGCGCGGCCCTGCCGGTCGCCCCAGGGGAGTGGGGGACCCGGGCGGGTTACCTTGTGGTCCTGGCCGCGGCGGGGTTCGGGGGCGGCGGGGTCTTCGCGCTGAGCGCGGCCCTCTGGACCGAGGCCGCGCCTGAGGCCCGGGGCCGGGGGGGCCAGCTCTATGCTGCGGACCTTCTGGGGGCCACCCTCGGGACCTTGGGAATCAGCCTGCTGGTGCTGCCGGTGTGGGGGATCGTGCCCGCGCTCTGCCTGGTGGCCTTTCTCCACGCCGGAGCCGGGGGGCTGACGCTCTGGCGGAAATTTTAGGGGCGCCGGGGCCGGTTTCAGTCGTCGCCGGGAGAGATTTTTCTTGCTTTTTTTCATAAAATTCTTTACAATAAACCATCAGTTGGAATCCGTCTTGATGAGGGGCAGTCATCGGGTCCGGTTTAAATCTCTTGTAAATCCACCAAGTTCTCCTTCCGGGCCTCGAATCCCCTTAAAAAAACGGAATTGATCGCGTCATATTTATGGAAATAAAAATTGATGATTGGCAAAAATGACGGTAGTTTTGGGAATTTTTACCTATTGTCACAGCGAGGAGGGATGCTTAGATTAAAACCGCAGGACAGTTTAGCAACCTGCGGCCGGGGATTTAACCAAAGGCGCTTTATCGGCAAAATCCTACGCGGTAAGCATCATTAGGGGGGATCACCCAGGGGGATTTGGGAGGCTGGTAAGATGGGTATGATCGCCTTCTTTGCCGG
Source organism: Desulfobaccales bacterium (assembly GCA_041650575.1). Classification (GTDB taxonomy): domain Bacteria; phylum Desulfobacterota; class Desulfobaccia; order Desulfobaccales; family 0-14-0-80-60-11; genus 0-14-0-80-60-11. The sequence goes on along the minus strand of JBAZKX010000017.1, from coordinate 4,259 downwards.
ATTGTTCATTGGTGTTCTCGTGGGACTCTTATTGTTATCACTTTTTGCCTTTTCCCTGGCGGGAGAGGGGGGCGGGGTCCTGCCGACTCAGGCGGATGGCTCCCCTAATAGCGCCTTGGAGCCTTGAACTACTACCTTCCGCCTACTGCACCGCACCGGGGTCAAGATCGCTATCCGGATGGCGCCCGAGGGACGGGGGCGGGAAAGCGCTCACCGTTCCTCGGACCGAGATATCGATTTAGCCAGGTGCCCGAAAAGGCGGGCTCCGGGCGCGCCCTTTTCCTCCGCCGCGCTGGCGTCGTTTGACCTTCAGGAAAGAATCTGGGGCAGGTATTCGCGGCCCGTTTGCCGGCCGGCAAACCAGACCGCGGCGATGATATCCTCCGTAGTGCTCTCCTGGGGGTTAAAACGGACGGTGAACGTATCCTGTTGGGTGTCGTAGGTGACGTCGGCGATGCCTTTAAGGGCAGTAATGGCGGCGCACACGGCGTCGGGGCAGCCGCTTCAGACGAAACCGCTGCGCGACACCATGCCCGCCACCCGGAATTTCAGCGTGGTGAGATCCATGGCCACAACCTCCCTTATCCTGATCTTTTCCGCAGAAATTGCCTCAGGCCGGCCGGTTCTCTGCCCCCGGCCGTGAGCTTGCATCCTACTACATTTTCCGCGCCGATGATACCTCGGCCATGAAATTTTGCCAGGCCGGCCCCGCCCGTTTTATACCGGGTTGCGTTCAAAGTGCTATAATTTATAAACGTGGGCTTCAGCCTGGGCCTGTGCCACCATTAATGGGAATTGGGCTTATTCGGGAACCTCGCACCCTTGCCAAATGGCCGGAAGTGACTAACTTTTAACCCCAAGGAACGCCGGGATAACTGAGGCTGGCACTATCCGGGCAAAACTTCTATAATTTTCTTTCATGAACCCTAAGATGAGCTCCAGAAGCCGCGGGAATAAGATCCTGATTCTGATGCTGCTGGGAAGTTTTTCCCTGGCCGCCGGCGCCGCCGCCCAGATCGCGGCGCCGCACCCGGCCGGGCAGCCTGCCGCGGCCCAGGTGGCCGCGGCTGCCGGACCGAAACTGCATCGGGGCATGAGCCCCGAGGAGGTCAGGGCCGTCCTGGGGGAGCCCGATGACCTCATCAGCCTTTCGGGACCCGGCCGCCCCGAGACCTGGAGGTATTGCCGCTATCCCGACTGCGGCAAACAGTTGGGGATCAGCGCTCCCATCACCGAATTGGGGTTCGTGAATGGCCGCCTGCAACAGTGGACGACCTTTAAGCCAACCCCGGAGGCTCCCGCAGAGCGTCATAAGTGGGAGGAAGGCCAGCCTGCCGGGTCCCGGGGCCAGCCGGGAAGTTAAACGCAGGCGCAGCCTCTCTACTGTGGGGACCATGGGGCGGCCGGGCCGGGGCGGCGGCGCCGCCAAATCCCGGCCTGCATTTTTTTCTTTACCTCAGGCGGGTTTTTCTTTATTATTTTAGGTAAATTAGCTCATCGGCGATTAAGCTGCCGGGCCCGGACCAGGGATCAGGCGCGCGCCACCAAGGAGTAGAGCGGGATGAATAAGTCGCAACTCATCGAAGCTCTGGCCAAAGCGGAAAATATCACCTTGAAGAAGGCGGAACTGGTGGTTAACGCCGTTTTTGAAAACATGGCTGAAGCCCTGGTGCAGAAGGAACGCATCGAAATTCGCGGCTTTGGCAGTTTCAAGGTTAAATTCTATAATGGCTACAAAGGCCGCAACCCCAAAACCGGCGATCTCATCAAGGTGGATGGCAAGAAATTGCCCTTCTTCAAGGTGGGCAAAGAACTGCGGGAACGCGTGGATCGCTGACCGTTTTTCACACCTGGCCGTGCTAGATGGGGAGCTAGCGGTGCCCTGTAACCCGAAATCCGCTTAGGCGGGATTGAAGTCCTTCTCTGAGGATTGCAGCGCTGCCGTTGACTGCTGACCCGGGCGGCGGATTGGACCCTGCGCAACAGACGCTTGTGAACCCCGTCAGGTCCGGGAGGAAGCAGCGGTAAACAAGGCGGTCTGTGTCGCGGCGGCTACTAATCCATCAACCCCCTGGCCATGGTCTTCGGCAGTGGCGGATACGAAGGAGGGTGCACGGTCAGGTGTTTTTTCCTGGAGGCGCCGTCGCCGCCAGGCTCATTCTTCCCCGGAACACCCAATTTTCTTGATCGCCATGGGGCCACCCGGCGTGGCTGCCGTTCAAGGCCGGACCGACCCGGTCCCTCGCTGCAACTCAAACCCCGGCAGGCCCAATGGAGACCCTCATGCCCTGAGGTTCTCAAACCCGCCTGCCTCCCGGAGTCGAGATGGCTTACCTTTCGCTCATTCTGGCTCATCCCCGGCACGGCAGTTTCAACCACGCCATCGCGGCCACCGCGTTGCATACCCTGGAGGCCCAGGGGCTTGAGGTCCGGTACCATGACCTCTACCTGGAGAACTTTGACCCCATCCTGCTGGCCCCTGAGCTGGACCGGGACCCCTACCTCCACCCGGACCTGGAACAGCATTGCCGGGAGATCGCCGAGGCCCAGGGCATCGTCATCGTCCATCCCAACTGGTGGGGCCAGCCGCCGGCCATCTTGAAGGGTTGGATCGACCGGGTGCTGCGACCGGAGGTGGCCTACCGGTTTAAGGAGGGCGACTCGGGTGAAGGCGTGCCGGTGGGCCTGCTTCAGGCCAAAGCCGCCATCGTCTTTACTACTTCCAACACCCCTCGGGAGCGGGAGCTGGCGGTCTTCGGCGACCCCCTGGAGACCCTCTGGGGCAACTGCATCTTCGGGTTGTGCGGCGTGCCGCGCTTTATCCGCAAAAATTTCGCCGTAGTGGTGACCAGCACTGCGGCCCAGCGGCAGGCCTGGCTCGACGAAGTGCGGGAGACGATGTGCCTCTTCACCCCGGCCTGATCCTAGCCAACCCCCGCGGGTCGGGGGCCGGCCTTCCCGGGAGCCGGGTCACGATGAATCGTAAAATCAGTTAGCTTCACTTAGGGTCTTTTTTAGTGCTTTATCCAATTCCGAGATCTTGTAAGGCTTGGCAATAACATCGGAAAAGCCGTATTTCTGAAAGTTTGCCATCACCGGATCATTGGAATAACCGCTGGAGACTATGGCTTTTACCCGAGGATCAATCTTCTGAAGCCGCGCTATGGCCTCTTTACCTCCCATGCCACCGGGAACGGTGAGATCAAGGATGACTAAAGCGAAAGGATCTCCCGTGTCCTGGGCCCGGGTGTACAATTCGATGGCTTTCGCACCGTCTTGGGCAGACTCCACTGCGTAGCCCAGGGTCATTAACATTTTGCCTAAAACCTCCCGTACTATTGACTCATCATCCATTACTAAAATCTTGCCTTCCCCCGGAATCAGCTTGCCATCGTCTTGGAGTTGCTGGGTAACCTCCTGGTCGCTGGCCGGAAGATAAACCTGAAACGTCGTGCCTTTTTCTAATTTCGACTCCACGGAAATATGACCGCGGTGATTTTTGATAATTGAGTAAGAAGTAGCCAGACCCAAGCCGCTGCCCATTTGTTTGGTGGTAAAATAGGGGTCAAAAATTTTCGAGAGATGATCCGCCGAGATGCCGATCCCCTCATCTTGAATGGAGATCTTTACATATCTGCCGGCATCAAGGGGCAAATCACTTCCTGGCTCCACCAGCAGATTCTCTCCGGAAATTCTCACCATTCCGCCGCCAGGCATGGCTTGAATGGCATTGATCACGAGGTTGTGGAAAACCTGGCCGATTTGCCCGGGATCGGCTTCCACCGCCCAGAGATCATCCGGCAGGCCGGCGTGATAATTGACCCGCGAACCTCGGCAGGCGAAGGAGGCGGATTCAATGGCGATTTCTTTCACTGAGACGATTTTCTTAATCGGCGCCCCTCCCTTCGAGAAGGTGAGCAATTGCCGCGACAAATTCTGGGCCTGCTGACAAGCCCGTTCCGCCTCGGATAAACTTTCCCGAGTTTGCCCTTTAATCTGGAGATCCAGCATAGCCAGACTGATGTTGCCAATGATGGCGGTGAGGATATTGTTGAAGTCATGGGCGATGCCGCCGGCCAGCGTACCGATGGCTTCCAGCTTGCCGAACCTCTGGCGTTCCGCTTCTACCAGCTTTATCTTGCTAAGATCCCTGGCAACCGCAATACTGCCGGTCACGCGATTATCCAGGTCCCGGAGCATTCGGATGGAAAGGCTGCAGGGAAAGATGCTGCCATCCTTTTTTCTCATAGAGATTTCAT
>JBAZKX010000016.1:0-13352 GCA_041650575.1 Desulfobaccales bacterium | reverse complement strand
GGTCAAGCCGGGGCACATCCGCACCCTCAAGGATATTCACCATCTGCCTTACACCACCAAGCAGGACCTGCGGGATAACTATCCCTTCGGCATGTTTGCCGTCCCCATGGACCAGATTGTCCGGATACACGCCTCATCCGGCACCACCGGCAAACCCACCCCCGTGGCCTATACCCAGCGGGACCTGGAAACCTGGTCGGAGCTGATGGCCCGGACTCTGGCGGCGGCCGGCGCCCACCGGGGCGATATCGTCCACAACGCTTACGGCTACGGTCTCTTCACCGGCGGCCTGGGTTTTCACTACGGCGCCGAACGCCTGGGGGCTGCGGTCATCCCCGTGTCCGGCGGCCAGACCCGGCGGCAGATCATGCTGCTCCAGGACTTTGGCCCCTCGGTCCTCGTCTGCACCCCCTCTTTCGGCCTGTACCTGGCCGAGGTGGGCCGGGAGATGGGAGTCGAATTCTCCAGCCTCAAACTCCGAGTGGGCATCTTCGGGGCCGAGCCCTGGACCGAAGAGATGCGGGGCGAAATTGAGAAGCAACTGGGACTGGATGCCGTGGATATCTACGGCCTCTCCGAAATCATCGGTCCCGGGGTGAGCGTGGAGTGCATCGAAGCCAAGGCCGGCCTCCACATGGCCGAAGACCACTTCCTGCCGGAAATTATCAACCCAAGCGATCTGTCGCCGGTCCCCCCCGGGGAGATGGGCGAACTGGTGATCACCACCCTCACCAAGGAAGCCGTGCCGCTCTTGCGCTATCGCACCCGGGACGTTACTTCACTGAATTATGCCCCCTGCCGCTGCGGCCGCACCCTGCTCAGGATGAACCGGCTGCGGGGCCGCTCCGACGACATGCTGATTATTCGAGGAGTGAACGTCTTCCCGTCCCAGATCGAGTCGGTACTCATGCAAACCCCGGGAGTGGCGCCCCACTACCAGCTCATTGTGGACCGGGACGGGCAGTTGGACACCCTGGAAGTCCAGGTGGAAGTGGATGAAGGCACCTTCTCGGACGAAGTCAAAAAAATGCAGACCCTGGCCCAAAGCATCCAGAGGCAGATCAAGGACTACTTCACGGTTTCCGTCAAGGTCAAGCTGGTGGAGCCCCGCACCATTCCCCGGAGTGAAGGCAAGGCCAAACGGGTCATCGATAAGCGGCAGTTGTAGTGTTCAGTGGTCAGTGGCCAGTGGCCGGTAGAAGCAGAGGCTTTCTTGGATAAGCCGGTGCGATCCTATCAGGATTTAATGGCCTGGCAGAAGGCCATGGATTTGGTTACCGAAATTTATCAGGCAAGTCATAAATTTCCACGAGAAGAGATCTTTGCGCTGACCAGCCAACTTCGTCGGGCAGCAGTATCAGTCCCGAGCAATATCGCCGAAGGGCAGGGAAGATCGTCAAGAAAAGAATTTATATATTTCTTGGGAAATGCCAAAGGTTCTTTATCGGAGGTGGAGACGCAGGTTTTTAATCGCTCACAAACTCGGTTATATCGGTGATGAGGTTTTAAAGGCTCTTTTGAATCTCTCGGCAGAGGCAGGACGAATTCTAAACGGACTCCTGGCTGCGCTCAGGAATAAAGATAAACAATGAATTTTATTGGCAAAAGATTTTTTTGTTTTTCTACTGGCCACTGGCCCCTGACAACTGACAACTGAAGGGGAACCCCATGAAAGTTGAACAAATTTCGGTATTTTTAGAAAATAAGGCTGGCCGCCTGGCCGAAGTCACCCGGGTCCTGGGCGAATCCGGGATCAACATCCGGGCCTTGTCCCTGGCCGACACCACCGATTTCGGCATCCTGCGCCTCATCGTCGATCAATACGATAAGGCCCGGGAGATCCTGAAAAGCAAAGGCTTCACCGTCGGCAAGACCGAAGTGGTGGCGGTGGAGGTTCCGGACCGTCCCGGCGGGCTGGGGCTGGTGCTCCAAATCCTGGCCGGCGCCGGCGTCAACGTGGAATATATGTACGCCTTCGTGCAGCACAGCGGCAAGAACGCGGTCATCATCTTCCGCTTCGACAACCTGGAGCAGGCCATCGCATTGCTCCAGAAAGAAGGCATCCACATATATAAAGGTGAGGAAGTCTATCGGCTATAATTTCATTGGGAGGGAGATCTTATGAAGGCAAAGGCAATTCTGGTTGGCGTGGCCCTGGCCCTGGCGAGTCTGGCCCTCATCTGCTTGGGCTGCGGCGACTCGTCGAAAGCCGCGCCCTACGTGGTGGGCGGCATCTTTTCCATCACCGGCCCGGCTTCTTATCTCGGGGAGCCTGAACGCAATTCCATGCAGATGGTAGCCGATGAAATCAACGCCAAGGGCGGCATTAACGGGCATCCCTTGAAGGTGGTCATTTATGACGACGAAGGGGACGTGACCAAGGCCCGCCTCCATGCCACCAAGCTGGCCCAGGAGAAAGACGTGGTGGCCGTAATCGGACCCAGTCTCACCCATACCTCCATGGCCACCCTGGAAATCACCCAGAAGGCCAAGCTGCCTTTGATCTCCTGCGCCGCCGGCATCAGCATCACCTCCCCGGCCAAAGACCGCGTCTGGGTCTTCAAAACCGCGCAAACGGACCAGATGGCGGTGGATCGCATCTATCAATACCTGCAGAAGCAAAATCTCAAGCAGGTGGCTATCCTCACGGTGTCCACCGGCTTCGGCGTGTCGGGCAAACAGCAGCTCCTGGAATTGGCCCCCAAGTACGGCATCCAGGTGGTGGCCCAGGAAGTCTTCGGCGAAAAAGACACCGACATGACCCCCCAGCTCACCAAGCTCCGGGGAACCCCGGCCCAGGCGGTGATCTGCTGGGGCACCGGGCCGGCTCCGGCCCTGGTGGCTAAGAACATGAAACAGTTGGGCATTACCTTGCCCCTGATCCAGAGCCACGGCGCCGCGTCCAAGAAATTCATCGAACTGGCCGGAGATGCGGGGGAAGGGATTATCATGCCTGCCGGCAAACTGGTGGTCTGGCAGCAGTTGCCCGATACCGACCCCGCAAAGGCCGTCTGCAAAGAATACTCTGAAAAATATAAGGCCAAATTCAAGGCGCCGGAATCCAGCTTTGGCGGCTATGCTTATGACTCCTTCCGGATGCTGAATCAGGCCCTCGCCAAAGCGGGCAGCGACCGGGAAAAAATCCGCGGCGAACTGGAAGGCCTGAAAAACTTCGTGGGCGTCAGCGGCATTTTTAACATGAGCCCGGAAGACCACAACGGCCTGACCCCGGCCGCGTTCGTCATGGTGAAGATCCACAGCGGCGGGTTCCAGTTGATCGATTAGCAGTCAGCAGTTAGCAATTGGGGGTCAGAGGTCAGCTTCGTGAAGCTTCGCCGTCGAGGGTGACGACCGCTGACCCCTGCCCTCTGATCCCTGTTCCCTGATCCCTATCTCTGTTCACGGAGGCAGTTCACTCCCCTTGGAGATTTTTGCCGATCTGCTGCAGTATCTCATCTCCGGCCTGACCAACGGCGCGATTTACGCCCTCATCGCCTTGGGATTCGGCATCATTTACAACACCACCACTATCATCAATTTCGCCCAGGGCGAGATGGTCATGCTGGGGGCCCTGGCCGCCATCAGCATCTATTCCCTGACCCCGTCCCTGCCCCTGGCCTTCCTGGGGGCCGTCGTCCTGGTGACCCTGGTGGGCCTGGTCTTCGAACGCCTGGCCCTGCGCCCGGTGAAGGACCCCAGCCCCATCACCCTGATCATTATCACCGTGGGCGGTGCGGTATTCATCAAAGGAGTGGCCATGCTCCTGTGGGGCAAAGAGGCCTTCAACTTGCCGCCCTTTTCCAGCAATGCCCCCATCCACCTGGGCCCGGCCACCATTTTACCCCAGAATCTCTGGGTCCTGGGGATCACCGCGGTGTCGGTGGCGGCTCTCGAAGCCTTCTTTCGCCTCACCCTGGTGGGCAAGGCCATGCGGGCCTGCGCCTACAATACCCGGGCCGCCCGCCTGGTGGGGATTGCCGCCGGCCGCATGGTCCAGCTCTCCTTCGGGGTCAGCGCCGCCCTGGGAGCCGCGGCCGGCATCCTCATCGCCCCCCTGACCCTCGGGGTCTATGACATGGGCACCATGTTGGGCCTCAAGGGATTCTCCGCCGCCATTATCGGCGGCCTGGGCAGCCTGTCGGGCGGGGTCCTGGGGGGCCTGGTGCTCGGAGTGGCCGAAGCCCTGGCCACCGGCTTCATCTCCTCCGGCTACCGGGACGCGGTGGCCTTTCTCCTGCTCCTCCTGGTCCTGTTCCTGCGCCCCCAGGGCCTGGTGGGGGGGCGGAAATGAGGCTTTCCCGCTTCCTCAACCGCTGGGTCCTCTATGCCCTGGCGGTCCTGGGCCTGGCGCTTTTCCTGCGCGATGAGTACTCCTTCACCCTCCTCAATTTCATCGGCATCCACGCCCTCCTGGTGGTGGGGCTCAACCTGCTGCTGGGCTACGCCGGCCAGATCTCCCTGGGGCACGCCGCCTTCTTCGGGCTGGGCGCTTATACCTCGGGCATCCTCACCGCCACTTACGGCGTCAACCCCTGGCTGGCCATGGCGGCGGGCCTGGGGGTCTCGGGCGGCGCGGCTTTTTTGATCGGCATCCCGGCCTTGAAACTGAGGGGCTATTATTTGGCCATGGCCACCCTGGGTTTCGGCATCATCGTCTATATCTTCCTCAATGAGGCCCATGACCTCACCGGCGGGCCTTCGGGGCTCAGCGGCATTCCCTCCCTGTCCCTGGCGGGCTTTCCTCTGAACACCCCACACCGCCTCTACCTGTTGATCTGGATCATCCTGGGGCTGATCCTGGCCTTGAGCGCCAACCTGGTGAATTCCCGGACCGGCCGGGCCATCCGGGCCCTGCATGACAGCGAGGCCGGAGCCGAATCTCTGGGGGTGGACACCTTTCGCATGAAGCTCAAGATCTTCGTGTGGAGCGCCCTGTACGCCTCTCTGGCCGGCAGCCTCTACGCCCATAGCCTCAATTTCATCGCGCCGGGGTCCTTCGGTTTCATGTTTTCCATCAAACTGGTGACCATGGTGGTCCTGGGCGGCATGGCCAGCATCTGGGGCTCGCTCTTGGGGGCCGGGGTGCTCACCGTGCTCCCGGAGATGCTCACGGTGTTCCATGACTTTGAGGTGGTGATCTTCGGCGCCATTTTGATGGTGGTGATGATCTTCCTGCCCCGGGGCCTGGTGCGGGGCATCCTGGACCTTTATGAATTCCGGCGCTATAAGAAAAAAGGGGGGCATATCCCTGTCTGAGGCGCGGCTTTTGGAACTCCAAAGAGTCAGCCTGGCCTTCGGCGGCCTGCAGGCCGTGGAACAGGTGAGCTTTGAGGTGGCGAAGGGGGCTATCAAGGCGGTGATTGGCCCCAACGGCGCGGGCAAGACCACCCTGTTCAATCTGGTGACCGGGTTTCTGGCGCCCCAGCAGGGCCGCATCATCTTTCAGGGAGAAGAGATCCAGGGCCGGCCGGCCCACCGCATCGCCTGGCAAGGGATCGCCCGCACCTTCCAATTAGTGCAGCTCTTCGACCACATGACGGTCCTGGAAAACGTCATGGTGGGGCGCCACCGCCTGAGCCGGTCAGGGCTGCTGGCGGGGGCCCTGCAGTTTCCCTGGACCCGGACCGAAGAAAAAGGCATTCGGGCCGAGGCGATGGAGTTTTTGGAGTTCGTGGGGTTGGCGAATCGGGCCCAGCAGCCCGCCGCCATCCTGCCCCTGGGTTTAAAGCGCATGCTGGAGATTGCCCGGGCTTTGGCCTCCGCCCCTACCCTGCTCCTCCTGGACGAACCCGCCTCGGGCCTGGACGCGGTGGAGACCGAGCGCCTCAAGGACCTGATCCTGGCGCTCAAGGACCGGGGCCTCACCCTGCTCCTGGTGGAACACGACATGGGCCTCACCATGGAGGTCGCCGACGAAATCGCGGTGCTCAACTACGGCAAACTCATCGCCGACGGCCCGCCCCGGGCCATCCAGAAGAACCCGGAGGTGATTGCCGCGTACCTGGGGACGGATTGGCAGAGTCAGTAGCCAGTAGCCAGTTGTCAGTTGTCAGTTTGGGTGAAGGGAGAATCTTGAAATGGGGCAGTCGTATCGGGATTTGGTAGTCTGGAGAAAGGCCATGGATCTGGTCGCAGATATTTATATGATAACCCAGGTATTTCCAAAAGAAGAATTTTTGGGCTTACAAGTCAACTCCGGAGGTCGGCTGTTTCAATCCCAAGCAATATCGCCGAAGGCGCTCAATGGACTTATTGCCTCGATGAAGAAATGATCTGACAATGGAGTAACTGGCTACTGACCACTGGCAACTGGCTACTAATATCATGCTGAAGATCAAAAACCTCTCCGCCTATTACGGCTCCGTCCGGGCCCTCAGCGGCGTGACCTGTCACGTCCGGGAGGGTGAGATTGTCACGTTAATCGGGGCCAACGGCGCGGGCAAGACTACCCTGCTCAACGCCATCTGCGGGCTGGTGAAGAAAGACGGCGATCTGGAGTTCGCCGGGCGGTCGTTGAAGGGCCTGGCCCCGGAGGAGATCGTGGGGCGGGGGATCTCCCAGGCGCCCGAAGGCCGCCAGCTCTTCGCGCCCATGACCGTGGCGGAAAACCTGGAATTGGGGGCTTACCGCCGCTACCGGCGGGACTCCCGGGCCGCGATCCAGGCTGATCTGGAACGGGTCTTTGAGCTCTTCCCGCGCCTCAAAGACCGCCTGGAGCAGAAGGCCGGCACCATGAGCGGCGGCGAGCAGCAGATGCTGGCCATCGGCCGGGCCCTCATGGCCAAGCCGAAGCTGTTATTGCTGGATGAGCCGTCCCTGGGCCTGGCCCCCCTGGTGGTCGAGGACATCCTGGCCACCTTGGCCCGATTGCGGCAAGAAGGCGTGACCATCCTCCTGGTGGAGCAGAACGCCCGGGCCGCGTTGAAGGTGGCCGACCGGGCCTACGTCCTGGAAACGGGCCGCATCATGCTGAGCGGGGCCGCCGCGGACCTGCTCCAGGACCGCCAGGTGACCCGGGCTTACCTGGGCCGGGACTATAAGGAATTTACCGAGGGTAGGTGAGTTGCCAGTAATCAGTAGTCAGTAGTCAGTAGTCAGTTTTGGCTTGCTATAGGTTGAGAAAATATGACTAAAAATTATAGAGACTTGATTGTTTGGAATAAAGCAATGACATTGGTCACAGAGATTTACCGCATAACCAGGGAGTTGCCTAAGGATGAGCTTTTTGGACTCACGAGCCAACTTCGTAGGGCATCAGTTTCAATTCCAAGTAATATTGCAGAAGGACAAGGACGACTATCAAAGGGAGAATTTCGAGTATTTTTAGGGAATGCCAGAGGATCATTATCAGAGTTGGAAACCCCAGGTTTTAATAGCCAGAAACCTCGATTTTATTAGCGAAATTGAGGCTTCCAGACTGTTGGAAATGACAGATGAAGTTGGAAAGACCTTAAATGGCCTCATAGCTTCTACGAAGAGGTAACGGTTGCAGCTAGCCAACTGCCAACTGACTACTGACTACTGACTACTGACTACTGGCTACTGGCTACTGGCTACTGGCTACCCAAGGAGGTAAGGCACATGCGCCACCCGGAAATTGAGGCCATGGACCGGGGAGAACTGGAACTGCTGCAGTTGGAGCGGCTCCAGAGCACCCTCACCCGGGCTTACCGTCAGGTTAAGTTTTACCGCCGCCAGTTCGACCGCCTGGGGTTGAACCTGGATAACATCAAGAACCTCGCTGATCTGGCCCGGCTGCCCTGCACCACCCGGGAAGACCTGTCGGAAAACTACCCTTACGGCCTGTTCGCGGTGCCGCTCAGGGACATCGTCCGTATCCTTTCCTCTCCGGGCACCACGGAAAAGCCCCTGGTGGTGGGCTATGCCGCGCCGGACGTCAAGCTCTGGCAGGAGCTCCTGGCCCGTCTCTACACCGCCGCGGGCATCACCCGGGAAGACATCGTGCAGCTCATCCTGCCTCCGGGACTGGCCAACTGGCGCCGGGACCTCCAGGCGGGCGCTGAGTACCTCGGGGCCTCGGTGATCCCCCCGGCCACCCTGAATTTCGCCAAAGAACTCATGGTAATGCGGGATTATAAGACCTCGGTCCTGGTCACCACCCCGCCCCTGGCCCGGCACCTCCTGGCGGTGATGGCCCGCATGGACCTGACCCCGGCGGAGTTGAGCCTCAAGCAGGCCCTGTTGGTGGCCTCGCCCCTGACCGGAGAAGTCCGGCAGGAAATCGAGCAGGGCTTCCAGGTGCAAGCGGCTACGGCCTACGGCATCACCGAAGTCATGGGACCCGGCCTGGCCTTCAGTTGCGGGGCCGACGGGGGTCTGCATTTTTCCGAAGACCATTTTTACCCGGAGATCATCGACCCGGACACCGGGGCGCCGGTTCCACCCGGGGCCTCCGGCGAGCTGGTGATCACCACTTTGAGCACCGTGGCCTTCCCTCTGGTGCGGTTTCGCAGCGGCGACCGGACTTCGCTTATCCAGACAGCCTGCCCTTGCGGCCGCACCCTGGCCCGCCTGGGGGAGATTACCGGCCGCACCGACGCCATCTTTGCGGTGGGCGGCATCAAAGTCCACCCGGACCAGATCAACCTGCTGATTCAAGAGGTGATGGGCGGGGCGCTCCCTCAGTATCGCCACCGGGTGGTGACGGAAAAAGGCCTGGAGGTCCTGGAAATCGACCTCATCGTGGCCGAAAGCTTCTTCTCCGACGAGATCAAGTCCTTGGAGATGCTGTGCCGCCGGGCCCAACGCCACCTCCAGGAGAACTTGGGCATTAATGCCCGGATTACCTTGAAGGAACTGGGACTTGGATAAGGGGAACTTGGTCCAATATCACTGAAAGGAGCAAAGCATGCTGCCCCGAAGCCGTCGTCCCACTCCGCCGGGAGAAATTCTGCGCCATGAATTTTTTGAGCCTTTAGGCCTGAGCCAGAAGGAGTTGGCCGCGGCGTTGGGCATTACTCGCGTCCGCCTGAGCGAGATTATTCGAGGCAAGCGGGCCATTACTCCGGATACGGCTCTGCGCTTAGCCCGGTTATTTGACACCACCCCTGAGTTTTGGCTGGGTCTGCAAACCGATCTGAGCCTCTGGGAAACTCTACAGAGCCACAATGCGGAATACGAGAAAATTAAGCCTGTGAAAGAGCGATTTGATAATCAGGCATCTTAAAGAAATTTTAGTGATGGCCGGTGATTTGGGTCGGCTGAAAGACCAATGTCTGCAACTTTTTATTTTTCTTTGCCCCGGAAATAGCCTATAAGGAAAAGATAAGGAGGATGTGGCGATGATGAAGGCTCGGAAGATTTTAGTATTAGGTATGGCCCTTACTCTATTAACCGCCGGCCTGGCTTGGGGCGCGGCGGAGCCTATTAAGGTCGGCACCGTGCTGCGGCTGTCCATCGGGGCCGAACACGGCACCCCCTCTCGCCGGGGCGTCGAGATGGCGGTGGCGGAAGTGAACAAAGCCGGCGGCATCAATGGCCGGCAGGTGGAACTCATCGTTGAGGACGAAAAGGACTCGCCCGCGGCCGCGGTGAACGCGGTGCAGAAACTCATCAACGTGGACAAAGTGGTGGCCATCGTCGGCCCCATGACCTCGGGCGACATGATGGCCGCCGGCAAGATCGCCAATGACGCCAAAGTGGTGGATATCAGCCCCACCGCCACCACTCCTCAGTTGAGCGGCTACGGCGCCTACCTCTATCGGGGCTGCTCCCGCATCGACAAGCAGGCCCAGGTCCTAACCGACTACGTGGTGAAGAACTGGAAGCCCAAGACCGTGGCCATCTTTTTCTCCAATGAGCCCTACGGTAAAGGCTGCGCCGGTCTCTTTACCAAGTTCTTCGAAAAGAATGGCATCAAGGTGGTGGCCACCGAATCCTTCATGCGGGGCTCCCGGGATTTCAAGGCCCAGCTCACCAAGATCATGGCCACCAACCCCGACTTCCTGTTCATCCCCGGCTACACCCCGGAAACCGCGCCTGCCGCGGCCCAGGCCCGCCAGTTGGGCATGAAGCAAAAGATTCTGGGAGTTTACGGCGATATGGACCCGGTTTATATCCAGTTAGCCGGTCCGGGCGCGGAAGGTCATGTCATTGGGGGCGAGTATGACGAGAACTACGACACTCCCAAGAATAAGGCCTTCAAAAAGAATTATGAAGAGCTGGTCAAAAAGAACAACGACCCCTATAACATCATGTTCGCCGCCCTCCATTATGATGCCGCTTCCGTGCTCCTGGAAGGCATGAAGAAAGAGGGCCCGACCGCGGAAGGGATCAAGAAATACCTGGATAATGTGAAAGACTTCGACGGCGTCACCGGCAAGCTCTCGTTTGATAAGGACCACGACGTGGTCCGGGCCGGGACCTCAGGGGTTTATATCCTGGAAGTCAAGGGCGGCAAGTACGTCAAAGTGGATTAAAAGGTTTGCCGATCCAGAAATAAGGGCAGGCGCTTCGCCGGCCCGCAGAAACCGCGCGGGGCAGCGGTTTAGCATTTCCTCAGGAAAATGAAGAGGTAGGACGGGTAATACCCGTCCTACCTCTTTTTGTGCCCCCTGAACCAGTCTTCGATAAGAGCGGATAGCGACAGGTTCAATCGGCTTTTACTTTAGCCAAAAACCTAAAACGGTTACTTCTCCACCAGAATGACCTTGTGGTTAATCAGGTTCAGGCTGTGGATGGCGGCCTTTAAGACCTTCTGCTCGCCGAAGATATTGACGATCCTGACGTTGTCGCCATCGGGTTCGATGACGTCCACATCTTTGAGGACCAGTTCTTCTTCACCATTTTTCAACAGGTATGCGGTCGCTTCACACATGGTCGATGATCTCCTTTAACTTCTGGCTCACGATCTTTTCCACCAGGTGGGGGAGGGGTTCGGGAATCAGGCCGACGATCTCCACCGCCTCCTGGGTTAGGGGCAGCAAAATTTTCCGGGCCGGGGCCGAGGCAATGGCTTCGGCTATCTTGGGGGTCACTTCCCCCATCATGGCGTTGGCCAGGACGATGGACAGGCAGCCCAGGACGACGTCGGCGGTGGCCACGGTACGGACAATGGCGTTTTCCCCGCTGGCCCCCCGGTTGGCCCGGGCCTTCATCATCTGGGCGGTGGCCACCGCGTTGGTGCCCAGGGCGATGACCTCATGCTGCTCCCCATAAACTTCTTTCAAACGCTTAATGAGTGCGGCGCCGATGCCGCCCCCCTGGCCGTCGATAACGCAGATGCGCACAGGTCCCGCCTTTTACTCCAAACCGAATTTGGCTCTTAACCGGTGAAAGACGATTTCCGGCACCATGCCCTCGATATCGCCGCCATGCACCGCGGCTTCCTTGAGGATGCTGGAACTCAAGAAGACCCAGCGCAGGCCGGTCATGAGAAAGACCGTTTCAATTTCCGGTTCCAACCGGCGGTTCATCATGGCCAGTTGAAATTCATACTCGAAATCGGTGACGGCCCTTAAACCCCGCAAGATGGCCCGGGCATTTTGTTCCCTGGCGTATTTGACCAGCAGTCCCTCGAAGGTATCCACGGAAACCTGGGGGAACTCCGCCAGAGAGACCCGGCACATTTCCATGCGTTCTTCAATGGTGAACAGGGATTTCTTGAAGGCATTAGTGGCCACCGCCACAGTGATCCGGTCGAAGATCTTCAAGGCCCGCTGGATCAGGTCCAAATGACCGTTGGTGATGGGGTCGAAAGAGCCGGGATAAACCGCGATATCAGGCATCGGTCAGGTCTGCTCCTGTTCTTCAAAGAGATAAATAGCCACCTGGGTGTCGCCATAGCGGCGCACCTCGAGGCGCCGCAGCCGGCCGCAGGCCTCAGGCAGCGTCTCCCGGCGGCTGTGCTCCACCACGACCCGGGCCCCGGGCGCCAGCAGGTTCAGGGAGGCCAGGGCGGTCACGGCCGCGGCCGCCACTTCGCCGCCATAGGGCGGGTCCAGAAAAGCCAGGCCGAAACGCTCGCCCCGGCCGGCAAATTTCTTCAGAGCGGCGGCAGCCGGCAGGGCCCAAACCACGGCGCGCTCCAATAGGCCCAGATCCTCCAGGTTGCGGCGCAGCACCTTGAGGGACTGCGGGTGGTCCTCAACGAAGACCGCCGCAACCGCCCCCCGGCTCAAGGCCTCGATGCCCAGCGCGCCGGTCCCGGCAAACAGGTCCACGACCCTGACCCCCGGGACCGCGGCCCCCAGGATGTTGAAGACCGCCTCCCGAACCTTGGCCGCGGTGGGCCGCATCCCGCCCCGCACCGGGGCCAGACGGCGGCCTTTCAAGTCGCCGGCGATGATTCGCATCGACTGCTCCTTAGGAGCAGTCGGCTATCAGCTTTCAGCTATCAGCTATCAGCAAAAAATCATGAGCCTGGATCAGGCTTTTTTAGCTGTCCGCTGAAAGCTGACGGCTGACCGCTATTTCCTTAAATAATCCCGGATGAGGATCTCCGCGATCTGCACCGCGTTGGTGGCCGCGCCTTTGCGCAGGTTGTCGGCTACCACCCAGAAGTTCAGGCCGTTGTCGATGCTGAAGTCTTCCCGGATGCGGCCCACCAGGGTAAGGTCCTGACCCGCGGCGTCTATCGGCATGGGGTACTGGTTTTTGAGCGGGTCATCCACCACCTTCACCCCCGGCGCCTGGGCCAGAATATCCCGGGCCTCCACCGGCGTGAGCTTTCGTGCCGTCTCAATATTCACCGCTTCCGAATGACTGTAGAACACCGGCACCCGCACCGTGGTGGCCGTGACCTGAATCGTGTCGTCCCCCATAATCTTCTTGGTCTCGTTGACCATTTTCATTTCTTCCTTGGTGTAGCCGTTATCCATAAAGACATCGATTTGCGGCAACACATTAAACGCAATTTGCTTAGGATAGACACTGGGAGTAATGGGTTTGGCATTCAGCAATTCACTGGTTTGGTTGGCTAACTCCAAGATAGCCTCTTTGCCGGTGCCGGATACCGCCTGATACGTGCAGACATTAATCCGGTCTATGCCCACCGCATCATAAATAGGCTTGAGCGCTACCAGCATTTGAATGGTTGAGCAGTTCGGATTGGCGATGATGCCGCGATTTTTATAATCGGCGATTTTCTCGGGATTAACTTCCGGAACGACCAACGGAATATCGTCGTCATAACGAAATTGCGAGGTGTTATCTATCACTATGCAACCCGCCGCAGCGGCTTTAGGCGCATAGATTTCCGACACCGAAGCACCGGGAGAAAACAGGCCGATCTGCGCTTTGGAAAAATCAAAGGTTTCTAAATCCTCAACTTTTAGCGATCCGCCTTTAAACGGAATTCGTTTACCGACTGAATTGCTGCTGGCTAATGCATA
>JBAZKX010000015.1:0-13570 GCA_041650575.1 Desulfobaccales bacterium | reverse complement strand
TCTTTCCGAAGGATTGCGACCAAGCCCTGGCCCTGGGGTCTCGATTGGTCCTGGAGCGCGTCTAGCTGAGCCGGCTTGCGCGCCCCTTCCCGCCCGGACTCCGCCGGCCAGCGGCTCCTGGCCGGAAGCCGGCCCGGAGCCGGCTGCCCAAAGCTTCGCAAGGCCGCGTCAAGCCTCACTTAAATCTCCCTTAACAATCCTGTTTGACAGTTGTGCAAAAATGCCGTAACGTGAACACAATATTCTGGAGGAGGTGATGACGCGAACCAGACGCTAGGCGCTTAACAAGTTAATATATTTAGTAATTTATATCACTTTACTTCCTGAACTCCACTTTCTTGAAGCGAGGTAGAACATGGGCATTACCCGAAGGACGTTTATTAAGGGTTTGGGAAGCGGGATCACGGCTCTGGGCCTGACGGACGTAATCTTCACGCGTTCCGGCTGGGCCGCGCTGGTGCCTCCCGCCAAGACCAAAGACACCCAGGTTACCACATCCATCTGTCCGTATTGCGGCGTGGGCTGCGGGCTCATCGCCAACACCAGGGGGGGCAAACTCATCAACGTCGAGGGCGACCCCGACCACCCCATCAACGAAGGCTCCCTGTGCAGCAAGGGCCAGGCGGTCTTTGAGGTGGTCACCAGTCCCCGGCGCCTGAAAAAGGTGCGCTACCGCGCCCCAGGTTCCGACCACTGGGAAGAAAAGCCCCTGGATTGGGCCATCCAGACCCTGGCCCAGCGCATCAAGGCCACCCGGGACGCCAGCTTCACCACCAAGTCCCCCGCGGGGGTGCCGGTGAACCGCACCGAAGCCCTGGCCTCCATCGGCGGAGCCTCCATCAACAACGAAGAATGTTACCTGATCTCCAAGCTCGCCCGGGCCCTGGGCATCGTCTATCTAGAACATCAAGCCCGGCTCTGACACTCCTCCACGGTGGCCTCGTTGGGGCCCACCTTCGGCCGGGGCGCCATGACCAATCACTGGAACGATATCGCCAACAGTGATTGCGTCTTGATCATCGGCTGCAACCCTGCAGAAAACCATCCCATCAGTTTCCGCTGGATCACCAAGGCCATGGACAAAGGCGCCAAGCTCATCGTGGTGGATCCGCGCTTCACCCGCTCGGCGGCCAAGGCCGATCTCTTTGTGCGCTTAAGGCCCGGCACCGATATCGCCTTGATGGGCGGTTTCATTAATTATATTTTGGAAAACAACCTCCATCAAAAAGACTACGTCGCCAATTATACCAACGCCGCGTTCCTCGTAAGTAAAGACTTTGAGTTTCATGACGGCCTCTTTTCCGGTTATGACAAAGGCAAGCGGGCCTATGATGCGGCGACCTGGAGCTACGAGCTGGATGCGGAAAAAAAGCCGGTTACCGATCCCACCCTGAGCAACCCGCGGTGCATCTTCCAGTTGATGAAACACTTTTATGCCCGCTACACCCCGGAGATGGTGGAAGCGGTCACCGGGGTGCCCAAAAAGCAGTTCCTGGCGATGGCGGCCACGTTCGCCGCTACCGGGGAACCGGGCAAGGCCGGCACCCTGCTTTATGCCATGGGCGGCACCCAGCACTCCACCGGGGTCCAGATCATCCGCAGTTACACCATCGTGCAGCAGCTCCTGGGCAACATGGGGCTCCCGGGGGGCGGCATCAACGCCCTGAGGGGGGAGAACAACGTCCAGGGTTCCACCGACATGGCGTTGTTATTCAACATCGTCCCGGGGTACATGGCCATCCCCAGCGAAGCCGCGCACCCCACCCTGAAAGACTACCTGGACAAAGAGACCCCCAAGGCCAGCTTCTGGATCAACAAGCCCAAGTTCTTCGTCAGCCTGCTCAAGGCCTTTTGGGGCGACGCCGCCACCCCGGCGAACAGTTTCGCCTACGATTATCTTCCCAAGATCGGCAAGGGCTACCAAGGCGCGGGGTATTCCTGGATTCCGCTCTTTGAATCCATGGGAGATGGCGGCATCAAGGGCTTGCTGATCTGGGGGATGAACCCGGCGGTGAGTTCCCCCAACCTCAATCAGGCCTACGGCGCCCTGGCCAAGCTGGACTGGCTGGCGGCCTTCGACCTCTGGGAGACGGACACCGCCCAGTTCTGGAAACGCCCCGGGGCCAAGACCAAAGATATCAAGACCGAGGTCTTCCTGTTCCCCGCGGCGGACTCGCTTGAAAAAGAAGGCAGCGTCAGCAACAGCGGCCGCTGGCTGCAGTGGCGCTACCAGGCGGTCAAGCCTCACGGCGACGCCCAGAGTGACCTGTGGTACGCCAACCGCCTGGGCCTGGAGCTCAAAAAGCTCTATAAGGCGGATCCCAAGGCGGTCTTCCCGGACCCCATCGTTAATCTTAACTGGAACTACGGCGACACCCCCGATGTCCACCTGGTGGCCAAGGAAGTCAACGGCTACACCGTGGCGGACAAGAAGCAGGTCCTCAATTTCCTGGGCCTGAAAGATGACGGCTCCACGGCCTGCGGCTGCTGGATCTACTCCGGTTCCTATCCGGGCCCGGACAAGAAAAACAATCTCATGGCCCGCCGGGACAAAAAAGACCCCAGCGGCCTCATGCTCTATCCCACCTGGGCCTGGGCCTGGCCGGTGAACCGGCGCATCATCTACAACCGCTGTTCCCTGGACCCCCAAGGCCAGCCCTGGAACAAGGACAAGGCCATGTTCCATTGGGACCCGGTGGCCAAGACCTGGAAGAACCTGGATGTTCCGGATTTCAAGTGGATCGATCCCGCCACCAAGGCTCATTTCGGACCCGAGGAATCGGCCAAGGCGCCCTTTCTCATGCTCCCCGAAGGCAAAAGCCGCCTCTTCGTGCCCGGCGGGGCCTGCAAGGAGGGACCCTTCCCGGAGCACTACGAGGCCCTGGAGTGCCCCTACGTCAACCCCATGTCGGCCCAGCAGTCCAACCCGGTGATGAAGGTGTGGAAATCGGAATTGGACCGGGTGGCCCAGATCTGCGATCCTAAATACCCGGTGATCGCCACCACCTTTCGGGTGACGGAGCACTGGCAGGCCGGGGCCATGACCCGCAACCTCACCTGGCAGGCTGAGATGGTGCCCGAGATGTTCGTCGAAATGAGCCCGTCGCTGGCGAAGGCCAAGGGCGTTAACCCGGGGGATTGGGTCAGAGTGAAGAGCGTCCGGGGCGAGGTCTTGGCCCGGGCCAACGTTACCCGCCGGGTGGCCCCCTTCTGCTGCGGCAAGGCGGGTTTTGCCAACACCGTGGAGATGGTGGCCCTGCCCTGGCACTTTGGTTTCGCCGGCCTGATTACCGGCGGCCCCGATTCCCGGCAGAATTATGCCGCCAATCAACTGGCCCCCATGGTGGGGGACGCCAATACCATGATCCCGGAATACAAGGTATTTCTGGTGGATGTGCAAAAGGTCTGACGTAGGCCACAAGGGAGATTGCCATGAGTAAAGCCATGTTGATCGATACGACGCGCTGTATCGGTTGCCGGGCCTGCCAGGTGGCCTGCAAGAGCTGGCATAACCTGCCGGGCGAACGCACGGAGTTCAGCGATACCTGGACGAACCCCAAGTTCCTGGACAGCAACAACTACACCCGCATCATCTTTAAGGAGATAGATAAACCGGGGGGCCAGTTGAGCTGGCACTTCATCTCCCGGCGCTGCATGCATTGCAATGACCCCGCCTGCGCCAGCGTCTGCCCGGTGGGAGCCCTGCAGAAACTGGAGAACGGGCCGGTGGTGTATGACGATGCGCGCTGCATCGGCTGCCGTTACTGCATGATGGCCTGCCCCTTTCAGGTTCCCAAGTTCGAATGGGGCTCGGCGGTGCCCCTGGTCCGCAAGTGCGACTTCTGCGCTGACCGCATCGCCATTAATCTGGCCCCGTCCTGCGCCACCGCCTGTCCCAGCGAGGCCCTGCTCTTCGGGGACCGGAACGCCCTCCTGAAGGAAGCCCACCGCCGCATCGGCGCCCATCCGGCGAAGTACTACCCTGAGGTGTACGGGGAAAAGACCGTCGGCGGCACCTCCAAACTCTACCTCACCGCAGTGTCCTTCGATGAGCTGGGTCTCACTCATCAGGGTTTCCGCACCGATCTGGGGAACATCCCCTACGGCATCTACGGCCGGGAGTGGATGTCCAAGGTGCCCTGGATCGCCTTGACGGTGGGCGGCCTGGCCGTCGGCCTGCACTATTTCAACCAACGCCGCGCCGAAGTCCAGAGCCAAAAATCTCAGGAATCTCAGGAAGGCAAGGAGGATTGAGCCATGGCTGAAAAAGTGGAAAAATGGTATCCGGGCGAGGGCAAGCTGACCCCGGCGCGCACCATCCTCTACGTCATCCTGATGGTGGGCATTATCTCGGCCGCAGCCCGGCTTTTTCTGGGATTGGGGGCCACCACGAACCTGAACGACGCCTATCCCTGGGGCCTGTGGATCAGCTTCGACGTGCTTTCGGGCGTGGCCCTGGCCGCGGGCGGCTTTACCATGGCCGCGGCTATCTATATTTTTAACCTGAAAAAATTCGAGCCGCTGCTCAGGCCCGCCAAGCTCTCGGCCTTCCTCGGCTACCTGGTGTTCGTGGTCGGGCTCTTCTTCGATCTGGGCCAGCCCTGGCGCATCTGGCACCCCATGGTGATGTGGAATCCCCATTCGGTGCTCTTCGAAGTGTCCTGGTGCGTCATGCTCTACACCACGGTCCTGGGGATCGACATCTTCATCTTTGCCCTGGAACGCTGGAAAAAGTATGAGTGGGTGGCTTTTCTGCGAAATCTCTACCTGGTCCTGGTGGTAGCCGGCGTCATGCTCTCCACCCTGCACCAGTCCTCCCTGGGGGCGCTGTTCCTGTTGATGCCGGAGAAGATGTCCGACCTCTGGGCCAGCCGGGCCATAGGACCGCTGTTTTTCTGCAGCGCGGTGATCGGCGGCATGAGCGTGGTGATCCTGGAGAGCCTCATCAGTTCGTGGGCCTATAAGCGCCAGGCCGAGCTCAAGCTCCTGTCGTCCTTCAGCAAGGGGCTGGGGATCGCCCTGCTGGTCTATTTCGCCATGAAGGTCACCGACCTTTACGCCCGGGGCGCGACCGTCTGGGTCCTGGACAAAGCTCACTTCTTCTTCTACCTGGAACTCTTCGGCACCGTGGCCCTGCCGGCCATCTTGCTCAGCTTCTCGGAGGTGCGCCACTCCATCAAGGGCCTCTACTGGGCCGCGGGGCTGTCCGCCTTCGGGGTGGTGCTGAACCGCTTCAACGTCAGCCTCACCAGCTATGGCGGCTACCGGCAGTTCAGCTACTTCCCGTCGTTTATCGAGATCATCGTCACCCTGTCTCTGATCGCCGGGGGCATCCTCATCTTTGATTGGGGCACCCGCTACCTGCCCATCTACAAATCGGAACTGTCCGGCGGAACCCACTGAGAGACCGGGGAGAGGGGCCGCTGACCATCTCTCCCTGACTCCCCCAACCCCCATCGAGGGAATAACCGGAGGGTCAAGCCGGGACCAGGGTCCCGGCTTGACCCTCATATTTTTTGCCATCTTCCCACAGAACGGCACACTCAGGTAGGCGCTGGTTGACTTTTGCCTGATTTGGCGGTTTTATTTATAAGATATGTTAGTAAGACGCGGATCGAAGGGGGAACCATGAAGCGCTTCATTCTGTTGCTGGTCATCGTCGTCCTGGCGGCGGGTTGCTCCTCCTTTGCGGCGAGTAAATACTCCATTGGGGTGGATAACTACTCAGCCCTGCGCCGCCTGGCCGGGACCAGCCTCAACGTGGGACCGTTTACGGCGACCAAGCCGGGGCAAAGCGAGATTAGTTGCCGAGCCGCCGGCCCGATTAAAACTCCGGACGGGGAACCATTTGCGGAATTCGTGCGGCAAGCCCTGGTTGACGAACTGGAATTCGCGCACCTGTTTTCAGCCACCGGGCCCGTAACCCTGACCGGCAATCTGGACCGGATTGACTTCTCCTCAACTTCAGGGGTGTGGCATCTCGGCTTAACGGTGACCTCTTCCAATAGCCGATCTCTGACGGTCACGGCAGACTATGCCTATGCCACCAGCTTTTCCGGGCAACAGGCTTGCAGGCAAACCGCGCAAGCCCTCATGCCGGCCGTGCAGCATTTAATCGGCAAGCTGGTGGGAGCGCCTGAATTCCCCGGCCTGGCGACCCCATAAGGGTCGTTCAGCACTTCGCCCGCTAAATGGTGGCACAGGCGTCTCGCCTGTGCAGGCGCAGGCTAAAGCCTGCGGCTATCCCAAAAAGCCCTTTGAACCAATTCGGTCTTAATCCGCGGGTTCTTGGGAAGGGCCGGCGGCGATGCGCAGGTGAGTCTCCACCCGTTCCAGGAAACCTTCCCGGATCAAGGCGTCGATGATGGGTCGGGTGCGCATGGGATTCCGGCCTACGAGGCGGAGCAGTTCCGCGTCGGTAAGCGCCGGAGTTTTGACCAGGGCTTGCAGGATCAGGCCCCGAATCTGCCGGTCGGAGTCGGCAAAGGGGCTTTGGCGTTGGTATAGGGCGCTCCTCCGGTTGGCATTGGGCCCCAGGCGTTTCAGGCCGGCCCCGTAGTCCATCAGGGCGTAGTACCAGGGCCGAGGCCGTTCCCGGTCCAGGGTGTGCGCCACCAGCGGCAGGATCTCCTGATCCCTGACCTTGGCGCGGTCGGCAAAGAAGCAGTGAATAAACACCCGGCGGATATTGGTTTCGATGAAAACCACCGGCTGATGGAAGGCAAAGGCGGCCAGCGCCCCGGTGGTGGCCGGGCCGATGCCGGGTAGGGTGCGCAGGATCTCCACGCTCTGAGGGAGCCGGCCGCCAAACTCGCTTATGACCCGCCCGGCCGTGCGCTGCAAGGCCAGGGCCCGACGATTATAACCCAGTCCCTGCCACGCCTCCATGACCTCCCGCAACTGGGCCCGGGCCAGGGAGGCGAAGTCGGGGAAGCGGGCCAGAAACGGCTCGTACTTGAGGACCACCCGTTCCACCTGGGTCTGTTGCAGCATGATTTCCGAGACCAGGATGCTATAGGGGTCATAGGTTTGACGCCAGGGGAACTGCCGCCCCTGCTCCTGGTAATACCGGTAAATCCGCTGCCGGAAGCGCTCGACCGCGGCGGGGGTGAGCGCCTCGGGCGAACCATCCCCGGGCGCGCCGGCCCCGGGTCCGGTGATCGCCTCATCCTTCATAAGCTCATTTCCCGGTCTGAACCTCATGGTTGGTGAAGGTTAACCATCGCCAAACCATTATATCAATCACCGGGCCGGCGCGGCGGGGGGTATTTCACTGTTTTGACGAAATATTCTACTTTCTTAGGTTGTCTTAAGGACCCGGCATGGTTACAATGCTGTTAAAATTATCGACTCCCGGCCTCTGAAATCTGGCCGCCAAACTACCAGCGAAACCTATGTTTGATAATAATGTGCCGCCTCCGGTGCTGCATCGGTCGAGGCTGGTTCGCCTGATCAATGCCCTAGGCCCTCTCTTCCTGAGAAACGGCTTCTCATGGCTGCGGCTGGATGAGGAGACCCTGATCCACCGCGCCCGCAAGAGCACCGGTCTGGACGATTTCGGCGACGACTCGTTCCATGAGGCTTTGGGCCTCCTGCTCCGGGCCTTCGAGACCGAGGCCGATCTTAACTTTTTAGGCCGTCTGTGCGTGCAAGGGGACACGGTGCGGCTTTTAAGCAACCGGCTCCGGCTGGCGGCTGACCGCAAGCGCTACCCGGCCATTGCCGACGAAGTCATCCGCCGGCCCCTGTTCATCACCGGCCTGCCCCGGAGCGGCACCACTTTTCTGCATGCCCTTCTGGCCCAGGATCCCGGCCACCGCTCGCCCCAGGTTTGGGAAGTGATGTCTCCTTCCCCGCCTCCGGAACGGGCCTCTTACGACTCCGATCCCCGCATCGCCCGGGCCGCCTGGCAACTGAAGTCCATCGACTTTTTGATGCCTGATTTTAAAACCGTTCACCTGATCGACGCCCGGCTGCCCCAAGAGTGCATTGCCATTACCAGTCATGCCTTCCTCAGCTATACTTTTGAATCCATGTATGCCGTGCCTTCCTACCGGGCCTGGCATGACCGGCAGGACAAGCGCCCGGCCTACGAATTCCACCGGCAGTTCCTCCAGCACCTGCAATGGCGCTGTCCCGGCCAAAGATGGGTGCTCAAGGCCCCCAGCCACCTGTTGGCCCTGGACGCCCTCTTCCAGGTCTATCCCGACGCCGGCATCCTCCTGACCCATCGCGATCCCCTCAAGGTCCTGGGGTCCTGCGCCAGTTTTACCGAGGTGTTGCGCAGCGCCTTTACGGACCACATCGACAAGGCCGCCCTGGCCCGGGAGGTGAGGGGGCGCTGGGATGAAGGGGCCCACTTGGCGGTAAAGTGGCGCCGTGAGGACGGCCCCTGGCGGCGCCAGCTCCTGGATATTCATTATATGGAACTGATCCGGGACCCCATGGCCACGGTGCGGCGGATCTACGAGTACTTCGACCTTTCACTCACCGCGGCCGCGGTCGCGGCCATGGAGCGCTTTCTGCGGGCGAACCCCAAAAACAAGGGCGGGGTGCACCACTATACCCTGGCGGAATTCGGGCTGAATCCCGAAGAGGAGAGACGCCGCTTCCAGTTCTACCTGGATTTTTTCGGCATCGAACCCGAAGTGGGGTGACCGGGCTTTAGGCCTCGGCCCAGGTCCATGCCGATCCTGATTAGGCGGCAGGCCCGTTCGGTGGCGTCGGTGAGAAGCCGGGGCGCCTGGTTCAAGGCCTCCTCCAGGCTCAGCGGTCCGGGGGCGCAACTGACCAATCCCTCCACCCCTTCCTCATAGAGCAAGGCCGCGCCTTCGCCCAACCCGCCCGAGATGCAGACCACGGGAACGCCATACCGCCGGGCCAGGCGGGCGACTCCCACGGGGGCCTTGCCCCGGACCGTCTGGCTGTCGGTCCGGCCTTCCCCGGTGATCACCAGGTCGGCTGCGGCCAGATGGCCTTCAAACCCGGCGGTTTCAAGGACGATGGCGACTCCGGCCCGCAGGACCGCAGGCGTAAAGAACAGCAGCCCCGCGCCCGACCCGCCGGCCGCCCCGGCTCCGGGGAGCGCCGCGACATCTTTGCCGGTCGCGTCCCTGGCCACCTGAGCATAGCGGGCCAGGGCCCGGTCCAGTTCGACAACCATCTCGGGCGTCGCCCCTTTTTGCGGGCCGAACACCGCGGTGGCGCCCTGGGGGCCGCATAGGGGGTTATCCACGTCTGAGGCCACCAGGATTTCTACCTCTTGGAGCCGGGGATCGAGGCCGGTAAGATCGATGCTGGCCAGGTCGGCCAGGGCTGCCCCGCCCAGGGGCAATTCCCGGCCGCGGCCGTCCAGAAATTTGGCCCCCAGGGCCCGGATCAGGCCGCTGCCCCCATCGTTGGTAGCGCTGCCGCCGAGGCCCAGAATGATTTTTCGCACCCCGGCCGCCAGCGCCGCCCGGACCAGTTCCCCGGCGCCCCAGGTGGTGGCCGCCAGGGGGTCCCGCTGTAACTCCGGCACCAGAGGCAGGCCGGAGGCCGCGGCCATTTCGATGACCGCGGTCTCGCCGCCGGCCAGGAGGCCCCACCGGGCCGCGACCGGCCGGCCCAGGGGGCCCATGACCACTGTTTCCCGCACTTCACCCCCCACGGCATGGAGCAGGACCGGCACCGTGCCTTCGCCGCCGTCGGCGATGGGGATGTCAGTGACCCGGGCCTGGGGAAAGACGCGTAACAGGCCCTGGCGCATGCAACGCGCCGCGTCGAGTGAGGTCAGGCTCCCCTTGAATGAGTCAGGGGCCAGGATGATGTTCACGGTGCTCTTCCTTTCCGATCAAATGATAACCGCGACTAGGACGTGAACGGTAGTGTTGGCTCTATCATCGCCACCCTCGCCTATATTTCCCGAAGCCGCCGCATTAGCCTGGATACCATCTTCGCCGCGGTGGTGGCCTACTTCTTACTCAGTATCATCTTTGCCAATTTTTACGCCATCTTATTTTTCTATCAGCCCGATGCCCTTAACCTGCCCCTATCGAGCGTTCCTGACCGGCCCCACGGATTGATGACCGAAATGATCCAATTCAGCCTGATTACCATCGTGGGGTGGGCTACGGCGACATCGTGCCCCTGTTGCCCTTTCCGCTCATGGTGGTGGCGGTGGAGGCGGTGATCGGCCATTTCTACATCACGATGCTCATCGCCTGGCTGGTGGGCATGTATATTTCCCAGGCGCTGATCCCCAGTGTGGAGGCGGTCCCGCCTGAGGAGCCAGTATCGGTGGACGACTAATCTCCGGGGATCAGACCTCGTCAGGCGAACAAAAAAGACAGACCGCACGTGCGGTCTGCCTTGAATTCGGCGCCGGGGCGCCGCTGACCCATTGGGGGCCTCCACGATTTATTGCTTCGTAATCACCACCAGGGTCTTATCGTTCACCAGAGGATAGATCTCGTTCAGGTCCTTATTTTGCAGAGAAATACAGCCCTTGGTCCAGTTCTGGCCACTGAGGTTTCTGGTAGGGTCCTCAGTTCCATGGATGCCGACCTCGCCGCCGATGTCCGCGTCCGGCGGGATCCGCCCGGCCTGTTTGGCCTTGGCGAATTTAAGCCAGTTGGAGGTATTGGGATAATCCAGCCAGATGAAGGAGTCCCACCGGGGGTGAGGGTACTTGGCCCGGATGCGATATACTCCTTCAGGAGTGCAAGTATCACCCTGGCATAACTTATCGTTAAGCGGATCATTGCCCAGGACCACGGGATAAGTCTTGAGCGGGGTCAGACCCCGGTAACAGGTAAGTTTACGGCTGAGTTTGTGGACCACGATAATCGTGGGCTTATCCCGATTGACGTCGTAACCCTTCTTGATTAAGATTTGTTGGAGATACTTCTGTTCCGGCGTTAACTCGGTTTGTGCTTCTTGATATTCCGGCAGCGGCGTATCGAGCTTCTCCAGGGTAGCAGTGGCGGGCTTCCCCGGGCCCCCCCCGCACCCCGCGCCGACCGCCAGCAGCAGCAACGCGAGCATAAAACTTATGAAGTTACGCATCCCCACATCCTCCCCCGTTATGTTAATATGACATAACAGGAAGTGACTATAGCAAGAATAATGAGATTTGACAATAAATTTATGCATTCAAGTGCCGGTGGCATTATTGCAAACATTATATGACCATGCACCTTATTGTTGACGGCTACAATCTGATTCGCCAGTCGCCCCGCTTGCAGCCCCTGGACGCCCTGGACCTGCAAGCGGGCCGGGAGGCCTTGCTGGAACTGCTGGCTCATTATCGGCGCCGGTCTCATCACCAGGTGACCGTGGTCTTTGATGGGTGGCAGCGAGGCGATCTGAAAGAGAGCCGGGACCGGCATCAAGGCATGCTGATCATTTATTCCCGGCGGGGGGAGCGGGCCGATGAGGTGATCAAGCGCTTGCTGCGCCTAGAGCGGGAGCGCGCCCTGGTGGTCACCTCCGACCGGGATATCCAGGGGTGCGCCGAGCAGGTGAAGGCTACCTGGATCAGCGCCGGCCAATTTGACCTGCTCCACCTGCAGGGGCCCGAGGCCGCGGCCGACCCGGACGACGACGCGGGCGCGGCCGGCCGGGACAGCCACAAGAAAGGCCCGGCCCGGCGCCTGCCCAAAAGCCAGCGCCGGCAGCGGCAACGCTTGAAGAAGTTGTGATACCAGGCCGCGCTCAGAAAGTATTATTATAGTTGTCATTCTGAACGGAGCGAAGCGGAATGAAGAATCTAGATTCTTCGCTCCGCTCAGAATGACATCTCTACTCGTTTGATTGCGACTCGGTATGAAACGGCGCCGGTTGCAACGCCTCGGGCCCAAAAGCATGGCCGGGAAGGGTGATCGCCCTTCCCGGCCACGTAGTCCGGCCGCTTCCGGCCGGGGGCCTGGTTAAGCCCGGTTATCTGCTGAGGTTGGTTCAGGCCGCGCTTACTTCGCCGCGGGCGCGGTTTCCATGGGCGCGCCGGCCTTCTTCTCGACGCCGCCTTGCTTGGTCGCCTTCTTGGTCTCCTGCTTGACTTTTCCCTTGTCTCCCGGTTTCACCACTTCTTTGGTCTTGTCGCCGGTCTTGACGGCTTCTTTGGCCGCGGGCTCGCCAGCCTTGACGGGTTCTTTAGGAGTTACCTGGGTCTGGGCCTGAGTGGTCTTGACCTCGGGTTTCTCGGGGGTCTTAGCGATCTGGGCCTGGGCCGCGGCCGCGAGCCCCAGGGCAAAAGTCATGGCGGTCAAGGTGCTGATGATCTTTTTCATGGATCTTTCTCCTACCGGTTTAGTGGGATCGCGTGCTGCGATCCATACATCCTATGAATGCATAAAGCTTGCCAGGATTGAGACCACGGGGTTATTGGGTAACTAATTGCATTAACAGGTAAAAAAGACTTGCAGCCCCGCCAGTCCCCGGGGTCTCTTTGGCTCCTCTCCCAGCAAAATCTAAAATTGAGAGAAAGGCCGATCCGCCTGGCATTTCCGTATCAAATTGACAAAACCGCCTGGGGCCTGCCGGCCGGACCAGACCGGCAACCAGCAAAATGAGAAGACTGCATTTAGGGGGGCTTTTCGTGGCCTCCTTTCCTCCTGGGGGAGAGAATTGAGGCAGGGGGAGTACGATGGCGGGGAGAGGGGGCCGGGGGCCGAAAAATTCCCTGGCCTCGAAGAACCTTTCCTTACAACCCATTTCAAAACTAGTTTTTTCTGTCACCCTGAGCGCAGCGAAGGATCTCAAGCATTTAAAAATGCGAGATTCTTCGCTGCGCTCAGAATGACAATTTTATAGAATCCAGGGTTTTGAAATGGCTAATAAGATCACCCCCGCCGGGCCAGGTAGGCCGCCAGGCGGTCCAGGGCTTCTTGCAGGTTTTCCAGGGAGTTGGCGTAGGAGAAGCGGAGAAAGCCTTCGCCGCCGGGTCCGAAATCGATGCCCGGGGCCACCCCGACTTTGGCCTGCTCCAGGATATCGAAGGCTAGGGCGTAGGAATCCGCCGAGAGGTGGCGGGCGTTGACAAAGACATAAAAGGCCCCGGTGGGGGGGACGGGAATATGGAAGCCTAGTTTTTCCAGCCCCGCCAGCAGAAACCGGCGCCGGGCGTCGTAGGTGGCCCGCATGGCTTCAATTTCAGGCCCCGTCTGGGTCAGGGCCGCAATCCCGGCCCGCTGCACAAAGGGGTTGGCGGAGATGAAGAAATTCTGCATCAATTTCTGCAGCGGCCGGACGAAATCCGGCGGCGCAATGAGGTAGCCCAGGCGCCAGCCGGTCATGGCGTAAACCTTGGAAAAGCCGTTAATGACAAAGGCCCGGTCGGTGTACTCCAGGATGGAGTGCTCCTGGCCTTCGTACACCAGGCCGTGGTAGATCTCATCGGAAATGACGTAAGGTCCCAGCTCGGCCAGGCGGGCCATCCAGTCAGGCGGCATCAAGGTGCCGGTGGGGTTGCCCGGCGAGTTGACCAGCACCCCCTTGGTGCGGGGCGTGAGGTAAGGCCCCAACTCCGCCGGGTTCAACTGGAAGCCGTCTTCCTCTCTGACCGGCACGTAGAGGGCCGCCGCGTCCACCA
>JBAZKX010000014.1:0-13713 GCA_041650575.1 Desulfobaccales bacterium | reverse complement strand
CTACCCCCTGATCCCAGGTCCCTACACCTCCCACACCACCTTCCCCCCCACGATAGTCATTACCGCTTTGCCCTGCAAGGTCCAGTCGTGGAAGGGGCAGTTACGGCTTTTACTGGCGAAGGTGTTGGCGTCCACGGTCCACTGCCGGTTCAGGTCGATGAGGGTAATATCCGCGGGGCTGCCCACGGCCAGGGTGCCCCCGGGGATCCCCAGGATGCGAGCCGGGTTCGTGCTCATGGCGGCCACCAGCTGGGCCAGAGTGAGGACGCCGTCCTGCACCAGCTTGAGGCTTAAGCCCAGGGAGGTCTCCAGGCCGATGAGGCCGAAGGCCGCAGCTTCGAACTCCAGGTCTTTTTCCAGGGAGGTGTGGGGGGCGTGGTCGCAGGCGATGGCGTCCAGAGCGCCGTCCATCAGGCCCTCCTTGATGGCGGCCACGTCGGCCGCGGTCCTGAGCGGCGGATTGACCTTGGCGTTGGTATCGTAGCCTTTGACCGCTTCGTCGGTCAGGGAAAAGTAGTGGGGCGCGGTCTCGGCGGTGACGGTGAGGCCCGCGGCCTTGGCTTGGCGGATCAGGGCCACGCTGCCGAAAGCGCTGACATGGGCGATATGGAGACGGCCGCCGGTAAGTTGCAGCAGGGCCAGGTCCCGAAAAATCATGGCCTCTTCCGCGGCGGAGGGGATGCCCCGCAGGCCCAGTTCCAGGGAGATGCGGCCTTCGTGCATCACCCCGTCGCCTCTAAGGTCCAGGTCTTCTTCGTGGGCGATGAGGGGCAGATCGAAGGTGCGGGCGTACTCCAGGGCCCGGCGCATGAGCATGGGGTTCATCACCGGGTGGCCGTCATCGGAGAAGGCCACCGCGCCGGCTTCCTTCTGGTCGCCGTATTCACTCAGGGTCTGGCCCGCCGAGCCCATGGAGATGGCCCCCACCGGATAGACCCGGGCGAGGTCCGCGGCCCTGGCCTGCTCCAGGATGAAGCGGGTGATGGCGGCGTTGTCGTTCACCGGCTTGGTGTTGGGCATGGCGGCCACCGCGGTGAAACCGCCGGCCACCGCGGCCCGGGTCCCGGTCAGGATGGATTCTTTATACTCTTCGCCGGGCTCCCTGAGGTGCACGTGCATGTCGATGAGGCCGGGGGTTACCACCAGGTTGGCCGCGGCAATCACCCGGCGGCCGTCCGCGGGGATGGTTCCGGGGGATTCCACCGCGGCGATCTTGCCGTTTTCGATGAGCACGTCTTGGACGGCTTCCAGGTTCCGGGAAGGGTCCACCACCAGGCCGCCGGAAATGAGTAGGCTCACGCTTTTTCTCCTCCAATCATGAGGTAGAGCATGGCCATGCGCACCGCCACGCCGTTGGTCACCTGTTCGAGGATGACGGAATGGGCGCCGTCGGCCACCTCCGGAGAAATTTCGACGCCCCGGTTGAGGGGGCCGGGATGCATGATGATGGCGTCGGGCTGGGCGAGCTCCAGGTGCCGGAGGGCCAGGCCGAAGAAGCGGCTGTACTCCCGCAGGGTAGAGAGAAACATCTGGCCCATGCGTTCCAGTTGCAGCCTGAGCATCATGATGACGTCGGCGCCGGTTACCGCCTCCTCCAGGGAGCAGGTGACCCTGGCGCCCAGGGATTCCAGGTAGGGCGGCAGCATGGTGGCCGGGCCCGCCACGGTAACCCGGGAACCCATCTTGGTAAAGGCCTGGATGTCGGAGCGGGCCACCCGGGAGTGGGCGATGTCGCCGATGATGGCCACGTTGAGGCCGTCGAGACGGCCTTTGGCCTCCCGGACGGTGAGGAGATCCAGCAGGGCTTGGGTGGGATGCGCATGGAGGCCGTCGCCGGCGTTAATGACCCCGCATTTGAGGCGTCGGGCCAGGTAGTGGGGGGCACCGCTGGCGTAATGGCGAATCACCAGGACATCCGGCTGCATGGCTTCGAGATTGTAGGCAGTGTCGGATAGGGTTTCGCCCTTGACCGCGCTCGACGCAGCCACCGTCAGGTTGAGGGTGTCGGCGCTAAGGCGTTTGGCCGCGATCTCGAAGGACATACGGGTCCGGGTGCTGGGCTCGTAGAACACCGTCACCACGGTTTTGCCCCTCAAGGTGGGAACCTTCTTGATGGGGCGGGTTGAGATCTCTTTCAACGAGGCGGCGGTATCCAGGATGTGGCGAATCTCATCCGGGTCCAACTCGGCGATGCCCAACAGGTCCTTCCGCCGGAATTCCATAATGGGACCTTTCTCACGTGAAGGGACGAAGGTCAAGGGGTGGCAACCTTAGCCTCATCCAGAAGGAGTTTATCCAGCCCGGCTGTCCTACCGAACTCATGCGGTCGGGGAAACTCCCCGAGAGGGCGAAGGCGGGCTTGCCCCGGCCATGCCAAAAAAAAACCTCCTTGCGATCAAAGGAGGCCCGGCCAGGGATATTGGGGGTTTCGCATCATAGGGACAGCCCTTATTCCATCATCAAATTTCTACCATGGCTTAAGGTGGAATTCAAGAAAATTTTCCGGGCCTTTTCCCCAGGCGGATGGTTGACAGAGGTCGGGGCAAGACCTATATGATGAGAAGTCCCGTGGAATTTTTTCAGCATTAACAGGACCTTGTTTGTATGCTCCCAGAGGCTGCGGGAGTGCCAGGGATGAACCTTAAGTTTGCAATGCACGTGTTTGAGGAGGATCTATAACATGGCTAATGAGCTCATGGAATGGCGGCCGTTTCGAGAAGTGTCCCGTCTGCGGCGGGAAATGGATCGTTTGTGGGAAGATTATTTCGGGCCCGGACGGCGGGCCTTGAAGCCCTTGGAAATGGAATTCGCCCCCGCGGTGGACGTCAAGGAAACCGAGGATAAAGTAGTGGTGAAGGCCGAGGTCCCGGGGATCGACGCCAAGGATATCAACATCTCCATCACCGGAGACGTGCTAACTATCAAGGGCGAAAAGAAGTCGGAACGGGAAGAGAAAGAGGAGAATTACCATCTGGTGGAGCGCAGCTACGGGTCGTTCTCCCGTTCCTTGGTGCTGCCCAGCGCGGTGAACCTGGATAAGATCGAGGCCAGCTACGATAAGGGGGTGTTGACCGTCACCTGCCCCAAGAAGGAGGAGGTCAAACCCAAGGCCATCGAAATCAAGACGGCTTAAGCCGCAGCCCCGCAAATTCTCCCAGCCTCCCCCCCGGCTTCAGGGACCGGTGGCTGGGAGACTTATGTGTTTAAGGTTTAGGTTATGATGGCCATCTGCTGAGACTGACGCCATCGTCGAACTTCAACTTCGTAATTCAGAGGACATCATCATGAGTGCTGAACTGGAAGCTATCATCAAGAGCGCCATCGCCCAGGAAGAGTTGTCTCACGAATTTTACCAACGCCTGGCCGGTCTGGTGAGCCATGCGGAAACCAAAGATACCCTGAAATTCCTGGCCCAGGAAGAACTGGAGCATAAAGCCTTCCTGCAGAGCTGTTTTACCCCCCAGGGGTGCAAGCTGGCAGGGGCCGCCCAAAACGTCCATCTGGCAGAGATGCTGGCCGCTCCGGCCATCACCGACGATCTGTCGCCCAAGGAAGCCCTGGTCATCGCCATGAAGCGCGAAGAGGGGTCATACCGGTTTTATCAGACCCTGGCCGAACTTCAGCCTCCGGGAGAAATTCAGGATTTCCTGAATAAGATGGCCAAGGTGGAGCTCCAACACAAAGAGAAGGTGGAATATCTTTACGATAACGCCGCCTTCCCCGAAATCTGGTAGCGTCTGCCGGTGAGCGCCGCAGGCTGGCTGGTGGCCCTGGAAGGGGTGGACGGCTCAGGGAAGACCACCCAGGCGCAACTCCTGGCCGAGGCCTTGGAAGGGCGCGGCCTTAGGGTGGCGCTGACCCAGGAGCCCAGCCCGGGGCCCGCGGGGCAGCGACTGCGCCGCTACCTGGCGGGACCCACCCGGAACCTGAGCCCGGCGGTGGAGCTGGCGCTGTTTGTGGCCGACCGCCGGGAGCATGTAGGCCGGGTGATCATGCCCGGCCTGGCGGCAGGCCAGGTGGTGATCACCGATCGCTACTATTACTCTTCGGTGGCCTACCAGGGGGCCCTGGGGCTGGACCCGGCCCGCATCCTGGCTCTGAACGAGACCTTTGCCCCCCGTCCGGACCTGGTGTTCATCCTGACTTTGGACCCGGGTTTGGCCGTGGCCCGCCTCACCCGGCAGCGCCAGGTGACCGAAGACCGGGATTACCTGAAGCGAGTGGCGGCCATCTATGCGTCCCTGCGCGGCCCCCATATCCACCGGGTGGACGCGGATGCGGCCCCCGAGACCATTCACGCCGGTATCCTGGAGATCACCCTGAAGGCCCTGGAGCGGGCTTGAGGGGGTGACTGGGTTGGGGGAGATCGCCAGGGTCGGACTTGGCGGCTAGGTTTCTCGGGTTGGAAAATTGTTAACCTGGAGCAAGGGGCGGATATTGTGAGGATTTCGAGTTAAAAAACGGCTGAGACTTAGCCCGCCGAAGTTTCCCGGCGTGCAGACTCGCAGATTTCCTTGACAAGTCACGGCCCAGGGGTTAATAATAATCCGTTCGGGCCGTTAACTCAGTCGGTAGAGTATCTGCCTTTTAAGCAGAGAGTCGTTGGTTCGAATCCAACACGGCCCATAAAAAAACGTCCCCATCGTCTAGCCTGGTCCAGGACACCGGCCTTTCACGCCGGCGACACCGGTTCAAATCCGGTTGGGGACGCCAAATGAAATCAATAGGTTAGGTCAATCGGCCTAACCTTTCTTTTTTAAATTCCAACACTATTCTCAAGCGTAAAATCACACGACGGCCAAAGACAACACAGCGATGATCAACAGCAGGCTGGCGCCCTATCCCAGGAGAATTTTTCCGAAAAGTCCGCATGATGAATCTCTTAAGTTCGAGACACTATAAAAACCAACGCTGGAATTTACCTATTAGCTCCCGTTCTCAGGCGGCGATAGCGCCGGATGAGGGCATTGGTCGAGCTGTCGTGTTTGAGATCGGGCTCGGTGGAGCTCTCGAGCTCGGGAATGATGCGCTTGGCCAGCACCTTGCCCAACTCCACCCCCCATTGGTCAAAAGAGTCAATGTTCCAAATGGCGCCCTGAGTGAAGACACTGTGTTCGTACAGGGCCACCAGACTGCCCAAGGTTCTGGGCGTCAGACTCTCGGCGATAATGACATTGGTGGGCCGGTTGCCTTCGCAAACCCGAAACGGGGTCTGGAAGGCCGGGGAACCCTCCGCCGTCAGTTCTCCGGCGGTCTTGCCGAAGGCCAGCGCCTCGGCCTGGGCAAACAGGTTGGCCATGAGCAAATCGTGATGGTGGGTCAGGGGGCTAACCGGCTGGCAAAAACCGATGAGATCGCAGGGGATCAGCTTGGTGCCCTGGTGAATAAGCTGGTAAAAGGAATGCTGGCCATCAGTGCCGGGCTCGCCCCAGATGATGGGGCCGGTCTCATAGCTCACGGGTCGGCCGGTCTCAAGGTCCACGTGCTTGCCGTTGCTTTCCATCTGCAACTGCTGCAAGTAGGCGGGAAAGCGGGCCAGATAGGCGGCGTAGGGCATGATGCCTACCGTTTGGGCGCCGAAGAAATTGTTGTACCAGACCGTCAAGAGGCCCAGGAGCGCGGGGAGGTTCTTCTCGAGGGGGGCCCTTCGGAAATGCTCATCCATGGCATGGAAACCGGCCAGCATTTCCCGAAAGTTCTCCGGCCCCACTGCCAGCATGGTGGAGAGCCCGATGGCCGAGTCCATGGAGTAGCGGCCGCCGACCCAGTCCCAGAAGCCAAACATATTGGCGGTATCGATGCCGAATTTCTGAACCTCCTGGGCATTGGTGGACACCGCCACAAAGTGCCTGGCCACGGCGTCTTCGCGGCCCAGCCCCTTGATCAACCATTGTCGGGCGGTCTGGGCGTTGGTCATGGTTTCAAGGGTGGTGAAGGTCTTGGAGGAGATCACGAAAAGGGTCTCGCCTGGGTCCAGGTCGTGGGTGGCTTCCGAGAAATTGGCGCCGTCCACATTGGACACGAAGCGGAAGGTCATAGAGCGCTCGCTGAAGGGACGGAGCGCCAGATACGCCATCTCCGGCCCCAGATAGGAGCCACCGATGCCGATGTTGATCACGTTCTTGATGCGTTTGCCGGTGTGGCCCTGCCATTCGCCCCGGCGCACCCGGCTGGCAAAATCTGACATCCTCTCCAGCACCGCGTGGACCTCCGGCACGACGTCCTGTCCGTCCACCCGGATGGACACGCCCCTGGGGGCGCGCAAGGCCACGTGCAGCACGGCTCGCTTTTCGGTGAGGTTGATTTTTTCACCCCGAAACATGGCATCGATCCGGGCCCGCAGACCGGAGTCCTCGGCGAGTTGCAGAAGCAGCTTGAGGGTATCCCCAGTGATCCGATTTTTCGAGTAATCTAGGTAAAGTCCCGCGGCTTCGGCAGTGAAACGTTCGCCGCGTTGGGGATCGTCAGCAAAAAGTTGTTTGAGATGGACCTGCCTGATTTGCTGATAATGGGCTTCCAGGGCCTTCCAGGCCGGGCGTTCGGTAAGTGGGGCGATCGTTGCTGTCATGTTGGTGCTCCTTTCGTTCCTGATATCGCTTTAGGAACCGGCCAGGGCATTCCTTCGGCAGGCAATCACTTGGCGGCGGCTTGCAGCGCCGGCTGGTAAAATTTCTGGGAGTACTCTTTAACCATTCGCCGAGCGCTAAATAACGGGCCGGCGCTCTTCATCGCGGCCTTCATCATCTTCACCCACCCTATCGGGATGCCTTCGTCATTTACTTGATAATAAAGGGGGACAACCTCCTTTTCCAAAAGGGCGTAAAGAGTCTCAGCGTCTTGAGCGTCCCTGTCAGCAGCCTCTGCTTCGCCGCCGATGGACCAGCCGTTGTGGCCGTTGAAGGCCTCAAT
Organism: Desulfobaccales bacterium; assembly: GCA_041650575.1. Taxonomy (GTDB): domain Bacteria; phylum Desulfobacterota; class Desulfobaccia; order Desulfobaccales; family 0-14-0-80-60-11; genus 0-14-0-80-60-11. The sequence goes on along the minus strand of JBAZKX010000014.1, from coordinate 6,804 downwards.
CCACCAGCCATCCATGATGCTCAGGTGGGGCACCCCGTTCAGGGAGGCCTTCATGCCGCTGGTACCGCAGGCCTCCAATGGCGGCAGCGGGTTGTTGAGCCAGACGTCTATTCCATGGACCAGGAATTGCGCCAGTTGCTCCCCGTACTCCTCCACAAACGCGATCCTGCCGCCGAATTCCGGGGCCTGGGCAAATTTAAAGATCTTCTGCAAGATTTTCTTCCCCGGGTCATCGGCAGGGTGAGCTTTACCGGCGAAGATGATCTGCAGGGGATGGAAGGGGTCATTAACGAGCTTTTTCAGCCTTTCCAGGTCATGGAAAATCAGGTCGGCTCGTTTGTAGGTGGCAAAACGACGGGCAAAACCGATGGTCAGGGTAGTGGGGTCCAGCATGGTGCCCCCAGCCACCACGTTGCCCAAACCTACGCGCTCCTGTACCCAGCGGCGCCGGATCCTCTCCCGGATAGCGCCGATCAATTTGATCTTTTTCCGAATGTGGATATCCCAAAGTTCCGCATCCCGGATATCCTCCACCAGTTCCCAGACCGCGGGATTGTCGTGATCAGTCAGCCATTCCGGACCTAGATGCCGGGTGCAGCAATCACCCAGCTTGGGGTCCATCCAGGTGGGAACATGGACCCCGTTGGTAATGTGGCCGATGGGAACCTTTTCCGGCGGCAGATCGGGCCACAAAGGTTGCCACATGCGCCGGGCCACTTCGCCATGCCGTTTGCTTACCCCGTTGCGATACTCGGACATACGCAGCGCAAAAGCGGTCATGTTGAAACCGGAGCCGGCTGGTTCAGTGGGCGAGGTCCCCATCTTCAAGAAGTCGTCCCGGGGTAGCATGGGATAACAGGAGCAGATGTATTTATCCACCAGATCAAAAGGAAAGACATCATGTCCCGCCGGTACCGGGGTATGCGTGGTAAACACCGAGGTGGCCCGCACCTCCCTGACCGCCTCCTCATAATCCATATTGTCCTCCACACGCTCCCGGACTCTTTCCAGCAGGGCAAAGGCCGGGTGTCCCTCATTCATGTGCAGGACCGAATGCTTAATCCCCATTTGGGCCAACATGGCGCTGCCACCGATGCCCAGGACGATTTCCTGGAGTAGGCGCTGCTCCACATTGCTGATATAGAGGTGGTTGGAAATTTGCCGGTGGGCCGGATTATTGACCTCCAGATCGGTATCCATCAGGTAAAGAGGAATGCGCCCCACCATCACCTGCCACACCGCCACATGGATAGGGGGCTCGGTGAAAGGTACCTGTACTATGAGTTGGTTGCCCTGGGCATCCACCACCCGGGTAATGGGCGCGGCATCCCGGTCGAGAACCTGGTCCACGTTTTCCTGCCAGCCGTCGGCATTGATCTTCTGGAGGACATACCCATCTGGATACATAAAGCCCACCGCCACAAGGGGAATCCCCAGGTCGCTGCACTCCTTGAGGTGGTCTCCGGCCAAAAAACCCAGCCCCCCGGCGTAGAATGGCAGAGACCGGTGCAATCCGTACTCCAGAGAAAAATAGGCGATGGGCAGGCAGGAGGTGGGGGTGATGTTCTCGGTAAACCAGCAAACCTGGGTTTCCACCTTCCGGCGGAATTCGGCCAGCACCGCGTCATAACGTCGCAGATATACGGGGTCCCCGGCCGCAGCCGAAAGAACGCTTTGGGGCAGCACCTTTAAGAGCTTTACCGGATTGTGATCCGTCTCCGTCCAGACAAAGGGGGCCAACCTCTGAAACAATTTCCAGGCAGCAGGGTGCCAGCTCCACCAGAGATTATAGGCCAATTCCCCCAGCCCTGTGATGCGCTCAGGTAGGTTAGGAAACTGTTCTTTCAAGTCCGGCATAGGATTTTCTCCTCAAAAAGTCTCTTTGAATCTCGAAGATTCACTCAATCTGACCCTATCCTTTCCTTTCTCTTGAAGCGCCCTATCGAAATATTAGATTATTGAAAACCGGGTCTGGCTATGGGGGCAGCTTCGGGACCAAAACCTTCAAATTTAAAGAAAAGTTCAAAATAAAGGTAATAACTGGGCAGAGGATGTCAATCCAGATTGAGGTGGTCCTATGGAGGCAGAGCTCAGACCGACTGCGGCCGCGGTCTTTTTCGGGTATAATAACCTTGGTTGAAATAAATGTCGCCTGGCAGCCGCGGCATCAGGAGGTAGGTCATATGGTCAGTGCCGCCAGGGCCTTGCAGATCAGGCGCCTGGCCTCCGGGGGGTTGATCACCAACTATTTCTGCACCTCCCGGTGCGCCCATTGCCTCTATTGCTGCGGTCCCCAATGGGCCAAAGACTATATCGATGCGGCCGCCGCCCGGCTCAATCTCGAAAAGATCCGCAGCCTGGGGTGCCGCGCCGTGCACGTCGGGGGCGGCGAGCCCTTCCTCAACCCCCGGGGATTGCTTCGGGTCCTGGCAGTCGCCCGGGAAACAGGGGTGCGGGTCGATTATGTGGAGACCAACTCCTCCTGGTACAAAGACCCCAAGGAGGCGGCCGAACTGCTCCGGGAGCTCAAGGACCTGGGTCTGACCACCCTACTGGTGTCTATTAGCCCCTTCCACAACGAACATATTCCCTTTCAGAAGGTCAAGGGGGTCATCGAAGCCTGCCGGGCCACGGGCCTGGCGGCCTTTCCCTGGGTGTCGGACTTTTATAAAGAGATCGACGCCTTCGATCCCCGCCTGCCCCACCGGCTGGAGGAATACCAGGTGCGGTTCGGGGTGGATTACCTGCGCCGCATCCCCTCCCGCTATTGGATTCACTACGGCGGCCGGGCCGCAGACACCTTTGCGAAGCTGTCCGAGACCCGCACTGCCGCCGCCATCCTGGCCCGGGAGCGTCGGGGGTGCCGGGAACTTGAGGACGTCAGCCATTTCCACCTCGATCTATACGGCCACTACATCCCGGGTCTTTGCGCCGGCTTGGCCATCCGCCGGGATGACCTGGGGCAGCCACTCACTGCGGCGCAATATCCCCTCCTGACGCGCCTATACGAGTCGGGGATCAACGGCCTGTGGGCCCTGGCCCGGGAAGAGGGGTTCGAGCCGGCCGGGACGTATCTTTCCAAGTGCCACCTTTGCCAGGATATCCGGCGTTACCTGCTCCTGGACCGGCAACTGCCGTTCCCCGAACTGGCCCCCCGGGGTTTTTATGAGAACCTTTAAGGTCGAAGGGCCCGGCGATGCCTGACCAGACGGACCACCCGGAAATGGCTTACGAGGGCCTGGAACAGGGACCCATCCGGCCCCCCAGCGAGGCCCACAGCCTGTTGCTGCGGCTGACCCGGAACTGCCCCTGGAATCACTGCACCTTCTGCCCGGTGTACAAGGGGACCCGGTTCTCAGTGCGGCCGGTGGCCCAGGTGCAGCGGGACATTGACGCGGTGTATGAGGCGGTGCAGCGGCTGGAGCAGGGAGCCGGGGAGGCCCAGCCGGGAGGAGACCGCCAGGCCCGGGTGGCGGCCAGGAACTGGATAAAAAACGGCAGGCGCCAGGTCTTTCTCCAGGACGCCAACAGCCTGGTGATGCCCCCCGAAGACCTCCTGGCCATCCTGCGGCATCTCAAGGCGCGCTTTCCCGACGTGACCCGGGTGACTTCGTATGCCCGCTCCAACAGCGTGGCGGCGCTGGACATCCAGACGCTGGCCGCGCTCCGGCAGGCGGGGCTCAGCCGCATTCACATCGGCATGGAATCGGGGGCTGACCAGGTCCTGAAACTGGTGCGGAAAGGCACCACCAAACGGATGCACATCCTGGCGGGGCAGAAGGTCAAGGCTGCGGGGATGGAGTTGTCGGAATACTACATGCCGGGGCTGGGAGGCCGGGCGCTGCTGGAACTCCATGCCACGGAAACGGCCTCGGCTTTGAGCCGGATCAATCCGGATTTCATTCGGCTCCGGACCCTGGCCATTCCCCCCGAGGCGCCGTTATATGCAGATTACCTGGCCGGCCGCTTCCTCAAACCCACGGATATCATGATGGCCCGGGAACTGCTGCTGTTCCTGGAATCGCTGACGGGGGTCACCAGCGCCATTAAAAGCGATCACATCCTGAATCTGCTGCCCGAAGTGGACGGCAAACTGCCCCACGATCAGGAGCGCCTGGTTACGATCGTGCGGACGTTTCTGGATCTGGACCCGGAACTGCAAATGCTCTACCGGGTGGGCCGACGGACCGGGGTTATGGCGGGGTTGCGAGATTTAGAAGATCCTGACCGGTTGGCTCACGTGGAGGACATCTGCCGCCACTACCGGATCAGGCCGGAGACGCTGGATGCAGTCACCGATGAGATGATGCGGCGGTTTATCTGAGGCGCCATTCAGGACGCCGGATTCAAGCCCATAGGGGGCCTGCCCCTCAGTTAGTCCAAGATCTATCCTGCCCACCCGGTTCCGGATACAGCCCATGACAACCAGGAAAAATATTCGTTGATTTAGACTCAAAATACGTCGATATAATAGATTGCTGTAATTGAATTTTGCCTTTGGCGAGCCCCTGGCCGCGCCGCATATTTCATTCAAGGAGTACTTCGTGACGTACCCGCTTTTTCAATTATCCATTCGGAAATTTGTCCTCCTGCTGGCGACCGCTCTGGCTGTGTTACTCATCCTGGCAGGCTTCGCCAACGCCGGACCCAGCAATCCGGCGGCCACTGAAACCGCTCAGTCTGAACCAGCCGCGCCCACGGCGCCGGCAACTCCGCCGATCGCAGCCCCTGAGGCGCCTGCGGCCCCGGGGACCCCGCCCCTCGCGGCCCCGGAACCCCCGCCGGCGGCTCCGGCCAAAACCAAAAAAACCGCGAAGGGTAAGAAGGCTGCCAAGACCCCAAAATGGCAACAGGCCGCGCCGCCCGGAAAAATTGCGCCCCCGGGCAAATACAACGCCGGCGAGGACCCCGAGTTTGCCCAACGGCACGGCTGGCCGGTGAAAACCCCGCCGACGCTACCGGGTTCGATCCTGCCGCAGAAACGCATCGTCGCCTACTACGGCAACCCGCGCTCCACTAAGATGGGGGCGCTGGGCGAGTACCCCAAGGATGAGATGCTGCGGCGGCTGAAAGGTGAGGTGGCCAAATGGGAGGCCGCGGACCCGTCATTGCCGGTACAGCCCGCCCTGCACCTGGTCGCGGTGGTGGCCCAAGGGGAGCCGGGTAAGTCCGGCAAGTACCGCATGATCCATCCGGACGCGTTGGTCAATGAGGTTTACGGCTGGACAAAGGAAGTAAACGGCATCCTTTTCATCGATATCCAGACCGGCCATTCTGACATCCGCACCATCCTGCCGCGCTTCGAATGGATCCTGAAGAATCCGGACGTGCACCTGGGGATTGACCCGGAGTTCAACTTGATCAAGAGCGGCAAAATACCGTGCACCAAGATCGGCACCTATGACGCTGCGGACATCAACTATGCCGCCGGCTACCTGCAGGAACTGGTGAAAAAGTACAATCTCCCGCCCAAGGTGCTCATCGTGCACCGCTTCACGCGCAACATGGTCACCAATGCCGAAAAGGTCACGCTCCGCCCCGAGGTACAGGTTGTCATGAACATGGACGGCTGGGGCGCCCCCTGGCTGAAGCGGGATTCCTACCGGGATTACATCGTTGCCCACCCGGTGGAGTATACCGGCTTCAAGCTCTTCTACCACAATGACACCAAGAAGGGCGACCCGCTGATGACCCCGCAGGACGTGCTGAAGCTGAACCCGAAGCCGATTTACATCCAGTACCAGTGATACCAAATATGGTCTGACATTATATGGGTGGATGGGAATTGCTCTGAGGGGAATTAAGTGAGAATCGCAGAAGCTCAGAGGCCGCCTAGACGTAAGCGAGGCCTCTGAGCTTGGGTTGTGTTCAAAAAGCTTCTTTTTGTAGCCGCAGGCTTCAGCCTGCGCCTGCACAGGCGAGACGCCTGTGCCACCATTTGATGCAGTGGTAGTGTCAACTTTCTTGTGTGAAATTTTTAAGGAATGGCAATGCCAGGCGTCCTCTCCCGATAGGGGTGCCTCTCCACTGCAATTCCATTTTCAAAGAGATAAAGGCCAGGAGTTTATAACAAGAAGATTCCCCAGCCACGATCTCCATGGGTCTGGTGCGGCGTTTGAACTCCTTGTTGAGCCGCTCGATGATGTTGGTGGTTCGCAGAGAAATCCATTGTTCCACCGGAAAGTGGTGAAAAGTGAGACAAGATTCCAGGGATCGTGCCAAACAAGCGGCAGCCGAGGGTAGCTCCTTGGCCCAGCGCACCTGGAAGTCTTGGGCGGCTTGCAGGGCCTTGTCCCTGCAGGAGGCATAAAAGATCGTGCGCAAATCCTCCGCCACCGCAGCTTTCAACTTGTGGGGCACCTTCGCCAGGACGTTGCGGCTCACGTGCACCTGGCAGCGCTGCACCCGGCTGCGAGGAAATTCCTCTTTGAATACGCCTTCCAAACCTGAGAGGCCGTCCATCACCCCTAAAGTAATGCGGCTGCCGTCCAGCCCTCGGTCTTTTAAATCCCGGAACAGCTCCCGCCAGGAGGCGGCCGATTCCTTGTCGCCGGCCTGGAGTCCCAGTACCAGCTTATGCCCCTGGACGGTGACCCCGATGACCGCCAACACCGGCACCTTGCCCACGCTGCCATGCAGCCTCATGTCAAAGTTGACCCCATCCACAAACAGATACTGGATCTGCTCGCCGGAGAGGTCACGGGTGCCCCATCTTTCCACCGCGTCCGTCAGTTCGGCATTGGCCTGGCTGATCTCCGTATGGGAGAGGCTGCGGCCAATGAGGCGCCGGGACAGCATGGAGAG
>JBAZKX010000013.1:0-14179 GCA_041650575.1 Desulfobaccales bacterium | reverse complement strand
GCCAGGATTTCAATATTGCGGTGATTGGCGCAGTCCACCAACTTGGGAGAAATGATGCACATGGAGCAGTCGTTGGTGGGAAAGGTCTTATCCAACTGGGGCATCACCCCGCCGATGGCCGGGTCTTTTTCGACCAGATAGACCAAAAAGCCGGCGTTGGCCAGATCCAGAGAGGCTTGAATGCCGGCAATGCCGCCGCCCACCACCAGGACCGCCCCAACTTTGTCGCGGTTATCAGTACTCATACAGTTAAGCCGTATCCTTAGCCGAAGGGCCTTGCGGCCCCTCGGTCAGTGCCATTCAAGGTAATTTCGGTAGAGTACGATGTTGATCAGCAGGTAAAGGCCGACGGCCAGGGCCGCGTAGCCGAAAACGAAATAGAGGATCCGGTACCAGCGCGGCGGCCCCGGGACTTCGGCTTCTTCCAGCCGCCCATCCTCCTGTATCCGGGCGATCCACAGGGGTTTTTCCTCCCGCTCCTTTTCCAGCTCCACGCTGCCGGCGAACATGCACTCGTTCATGGGAAACATGCCGCGGCGCAGATGGCCGACGGTAAAGTGGACGATGAAGATATACAGCATGGCCAGCAGGGCCTCGGCCCGATGGAGCAGAAGCAGGATATTGAGGACCCAGCCGGGCATGATGCGGCTCGTGGCCACGGGAAACATGAGCAAGAGGCCGGTAAGCCCCAACAGGGGCAGGCCCCAAAAGACCGCCCAGTAGTCGAATTTTTCCCAGTAGGTCCAGCGGTCGAAGGCCGGGGGCGGCCCCAGCCCGAAGAACCAGCGGAACTTTTGTCCCAGGTGCTTGGCATCCTCCAGGCGCGGGACCAGCGAGTCGGGGCTGAATAGACTGCGGCGCCAGGCTTGCCATTCTACCTTGGCCAGGATGTAAGCGATGTGGATAACAAAGCCGATGATCATCAACACGCCTACCGTATTGTGGACGGTGGTGGCGCCGTCATAACCGCCAAAAAGTCCCACGATACTTTTTCCCCAGGCGGTCTGGTACAGCAAGCGCCCCATGCCGGTGACCGCCTGCAGCAGGAAAGTCACCATGATGAAGACATGAAAGAGGCGGTCAAAGATATTGAACCGGACTATTCTGACCTGGTCATTCATTTTCCTGCCCCCCGGCGGGCTCCTCTTTCGGACCCGCCCCGGCCTCGGGTTTCGGTTCCGGCTCCTTGATGGGCTCTTCTTCCGCCTTTGCCTCTGGTTCCGGCTCCATCTTTTCTTTTATGGCGTGGTAAGATTCCTTGCCCATCCAGATCAAGGTATGGAGGCCGAAGAAGCCCAGGGTGCCCACGATGAGGAGGTACATGAACCAGTTGGCGTAGTAAAAGGACGGAAAAACTTTTCTGGTCTGCGGGGCGCCCGCCGGCGGTTCGTGAACCAGAAAAGTGGCAAAGGAAGCATTGGCCCCTTCGTGGCATTTGGCGCAGACATACGAATGGCGCCTAATGGGATTCATGGGGGAGTAATAGTAATTTATCCCCGCGATGGGCTCACCGCCGTGACATTGGCGGCAGGTGACGTTGCCCCGAACCGTGTGGCTGTGCGTGGCCTCAGTGACGTGACATTCTTCGCAACGGCGGCGTGCATAGAATTGGATGCCGGCGTGAGAGTCAGCCAGATAGGTCCGGTTTCGCACTACGGCGGCAGTGGAACTGAGAGGAAAAGGACGCTGCGGCGGCGCTTCCCGAGGCGACTTGATAAATGGCCTCATGCGCCGGGGTTTGACCTCGTACTCCTCGTAGAAGCCGGTGCTGACTTCCCGGTCTTTGTAGCGCCGGAGAGCATCGGCCACCTCTTCCTGGGCCGGGGCCGGCCCGGGGACCAGGATCGTCGTTCCCAGCAGGCCCACAGCGACCGGGAGGCGCGCCTTGCGGAGCAGGCTCCGTAAGCTCATGGCCGGTCTCCTTACTTTTTAGGGGCCTCGGCCGGTTGTGGGGGCGCTTCCTTGGGAGCCTCCGCCTTGGGGGGCGGGACTGCTTCAACCGTTTTGGGAGCCTCCACCTTGCCAGGCATTCCCATCGGTTTGGGCAGCACGGTCAGGGCGTCGTAAACCGCCTGCAACTGCTTCAGATCCTGGTTCTTGTGCTTATGACAGGTCTGGCAGGAGTTGGGGATAACCGGGTTTTTCAGGGTATCCCTGGGCAGCAGGGCCACAAAGACGTGACTGTGGATATCGCCCGACAAGGCGCTGGTGGCGATCCTCGGCATATGGCAGCCCACACAGTTGGCAAAGGAATGGATGGAGTGGGCCTGGTTGTTATTGACGACCTGGTGGCAGACGAGACACTGCTTGGAGCCCGCCGCCTGGGTCTGAGACCGGGTTGGGGGCACGCCGATCTGATGCACATAATGGCAAGAAGTGCAGGTCACGCCTTCGTCGGCATGCTTGGATTGCGCCCAGTCAATATATTGCTGGTGGTGCCCCTTGGAAAATTCGTTGGCGTAAATCTCTTTCACATCTCCGGCCGCGAATGAGGTGGATTTGAAATAGGCCTCCAGGGCCTTGCCCGGTTCGTAGCCCACGGCCCATTCCGCCCCTTTGTGCTGGGTGGCCTTGCCCCGGTTGTGGCAGGAGCCGCAGATCTGGACCTCAACCCCCATGGTGAGCTTGGCCGGGTTGACGATGGTTTCCCGCTTCTCAAAGACTGCGGTCTTGGGCAGGGCCGCGTGCCAGGAACCCTTGCCGTGGCAGGCTTCGCAACCGACGCCCGGCTCGACAAAGGTGTTCTTTTCCAGGTCCACCCCGGTGGCGTGACAGCCGCCACAGCCCAGAATCCAGGGTTTTTTATCCCAGGTGGCCTCGTTGTAATTGGCCCAGGTGTTGTTCTTGACGAAATATTGAATGGGCGTGATATACAGTTTGTCTTCTTTTTTCACGATAAAACGTTGTTTCCATTGACTGCCGATGGTGTAGAGAATTTCATCCGGCTTCGGAATAAAGATTTTGTCCGCCGGGACCTTGAGTCCCTTAATCTTTGCCAGGTCGTCACGGATCTTTTTCTCGTCGATGGGGACGATAATGGCGTCCTGGTTTTTCTTGGCGTCCTGCATCATCCGGCTGTGCAGGGTCATCTTCCAGGAATCGTAGTGCTCCAGGTGACACAATTTACAGGTATCGGAACCGACGTACTTTTTGGGTTGGGATTTGAGGGCCTTCACATCAATCGGGGTCTCGCCGCAAGCGCTTATGACCAACAGCATCAGACCCGCCACCAGGAATCTCACCACCACGTAGCCATTCATGCCGCCTCCCGTCAGGTGAAGCAAGAAATGTGGATATACCTGTTTGATTCAACTAAAATTTTTTCACCTTTTTAACCCCTGCTTGATTCTTCGTTGTTTAAAAACTAAGGCCTCTGAATTTTTTATCAAGCCATTGAAATAATTATCCTTTAAAATTTCCGCGGTCCGGCGCAGCGCTGTCTGTGGAAGGGGAGGCATACATTCCGCTTCTAAGGCTGGCCGGATTGGTGGGGTTTGCCGTTAGTTTCGGTCATCCCTCCGCACGATGGGGCGGCGGGTGGCTTTTTTCCTGATAATTTTTGATGGCCAGGCCCAAGGCCTCCGCCCCCAGGTTGGAGCAGTGCAGCTTATTGGGCGGCAACCCTCCCAGGGTTGCGGCCACATCTCGGTTGGTGATGGCCCGGGCCTCGTCCAGGCTCTTGCCTTTGGCCATTTCGCTCACCATGCTGGACACCGCAATGGCCGCCACGCAGCCGAAGGTTTGAAACTTGACGTCCGCCAGCCGCCCGTCTTTGACTTTGATGTAGAAGGTCATCATATCCCCGCACACGGGATTGCCCACTTCCCCGATGCCGTCGGCGTCTTCAATGACCCCGGTATTTCTCGGATTGGTGAAATGATCCATGACGATATCGCTATACATGGTCAGGCTCCTTATCTGCTTCTGCCTTAGCCCGGCATACCAGATCGGCTAAGGTGATGGACTCCAGCTTTTCAAACATGGCCTGGGCCGCCTCCCGCCAGAGATAGCGCGTGGCGCAGACCGGGGAGCGCTCGCAGATCAGGGGGTTGTCGGCGCATTCGGTCAGTCTGGCGCCGTCTTCCAGCAAGGCGACGATCTCCCCGATGGTGATCTCTTCCGGCGGCTTCGCCAGAATATGGCCCCCCTTGGGCCCCCGCACACTCTTCACATAATTGGCCTTTTTCAGAGGAATGATGATTTGTTCCAGGTACTTCACCGAAATCCCCTGATCCCGGGCCACGCTGCTCAGATGCACCGGCCCGGCAAGATAATGCTCGGCCAGATCCAACATCAGGCGAGTGCCATAGCGGCTGCGGGTAGAAAGTTTCATCCCTGCCCTCCCGCGGCCGCCATTTTTTTCCGCCAGACCGGGGAAAACGACCGCAGCTTGGCCACGGCCTCGGGAAGCCGCTCCAAGACGTAGTGAATCTCTTCTTCCCGGGTTTCCCGAGCCAGGGTAAACACAATGGACCCTTGAGCCAGATCCGGCCGGATGCCGATGGCGGCCAACACCGGCGAGGTCTTCAAGGCCTTGGAGGCGCAAGCCGAGCCCGTATTGGCATAAATCCCCTGGCGGCTCAGCATAAACAGGAGCGCCTCGCCTTCAATACCCTCGACGCAAAAACTGGCATGGCCGGGAAGCCGCCGTTCCGGATGGCCGGTGCAGATCACGTCCGGTACCAGCTTCTGGATGCCCTGGACCAGCAAGTCCCGGAGGTCGGCCAGGTAGGGGGCCTTAGCGGCCAATTCGTGCCGGGCCAACTCCGCGGCAACCCCCAGGCCCACGAGGCCGGGGATGTTCTCCGTTCCGCCCCGCCGACCGTTTTCCTGGATGCCGCCGTTGAGCTGGGGCACCAGGCGCAGTTTGTTGCGAAAATACAAAGCCCCGATACCCTTGGGCGCTCCCAGGGCCGGGCCTGAAATAGTCAACAGGTCCACGTCCAGCTCTTTTACCTCCACCGGCACCTGGCCCACGGTAGCCACGGCATCAGTATGAAAGGGGACCCCTGCCGCCCGGCACACCGCCACCAACTCCGGGATCTCCTGGAGGGTGCCGATCTCGTTACTGCCGTGCCCGATGGAGACCATGACCGTGGCCGGGGTCAGGGCCTTTTGGAGACGTTCCGGATCAACCCGGCCGTATCGGTCCACAGGCAGGAAGGTTACTTCAAAATCGAAAAACTTCTCCAGGAATCTCGCTGAATTGAGCACCGAGTGATGTTCGATGGCCGACACAATCAGGTGCCGCCCTCGCTTCAGAAAATTGGCCAGGGACAGGCCCTTGATGGCCAGGTTATTGGCTTCGGCGCCGGAGGAGGTGAAGATGATCTCCTCGGGGCGCGCCCCAATCAGCCGGGCCACCTTGCCGCGCTGCTCTTCCATGACCGCTTTAATCTCAGATCCAAGGTCGTACACCGCGGAGGGATTGCCAAAACGTTCGACAAAGAAAGGCAGCATGGCTTCCAGGACTTCGGGTCGAACCGGCGTCGCCGCGGCGTGATCCAGATAGGCTCGTTTCATCGCCTTCCCTCAAGATTGCTTCTTGATGTAGAGCTTATAGCAATCGTCGCAGGCATCTTCACAGATGCCCAGGAATTCTTGGCCGTGCTTGGCGCACCAGGCCGGGATGTCTTCAAGGGCGCCGTCGTAATCGGTCAAAATTTCCAGCACCTCACCGTGTTTCAGGTCTTTCATTAACTCCATCGGCTCCAGGAGGTGCATGGGGCAGGCCCGATAGACCAGATCCGCCGTGGCATCAGCCTTACATTCGTTGAGAAATCTCATGTCCTCCTCCTGAAAACCTAAATGTCTGATCTTTGATCTATATTATTTAAGTATAGTATAGCTAATCATGAGGCCGAGTCAAGAGTAATCGAAAAATTATTTGAGCCGGAGGGCCGTGCAACTCTTTCAGGATCTTCGGCAAAAATGAGATTGACAATATCCGGTTATCCGGTTATAAAAAACTCATGAAAGCCGAAGCCCAAATGTTTAAATCCCTGGCGGATGAAACCCGGCTAAGGATTCTCTGGCTGCTGATGGCCAAAGAGGAGCTCTGCGTCTGTGATATCATGGGGGTCCTGGGCATCACCCAGTCCAAGGCTTCCCGGCACCTGCGCCATCTCTATCACCTGGGCTGGGTCAACGACCGCCGGGAGGGGGTGTGGATGAATTATCGGCTGAGCGTCCCCCCGGGCAGCCCGGAGGATAAACAACTCAAGCTGCTGGCGGAGATGCTGCGGTCCCACCCGGAGGCCCAGGCGCTCAAGGACCGGCTGGAGCAGTGGCTGGCGGGCAAAAGACAGGGCCAGGACGCGGCCGCGTGTCAATGCTCTTGAGCTGATTACCCGTGTCCGGTGTGAGGAAATTTTATCTTGACTTATCCGGTTATACGGTTATATAAAAGTAGTATGAGCGCCGCGGCCTGATTCTCCACATCCCTGGCGGACGAAGCGCACCGCGCCGGCTTGAAACCTAAAGATTTTTTTTGGCCGATGATACTTAATAAAGCGGTTATGCGAGCCAGGGACCCTGGATGAAAGAGGATCGTCATGTTCAAGACCATCGTGTTAGCCACCGACCTGTCGCCCGCCTGGGATGAAATCGTGGCCTGCGCCGGAGAATTTAAGGCCCTGGGGTGTAAACAGGTGATCTTGACGTATGTGATCAGCGTCAAGTTCATGGCGGGGATGGAAGGTATGCTGGTGTCGGCGGCCCGCCCCCAACTGGAGGCCCAGCAACGGCAACTGGAAGCCCAGGGGTTGCAGGTGACCATGGAAACCCCGGTGGGCCTGCCGGCCACTTCTTTGAACGACGTCGCCTGCCGCTATGGGGCCGATCTCATCGTGGTGGGCTCTCACGGCCAATCGCTCTGGCGGGAAGGGGTGCTGGGGTGCTTCACCTGCGCGGTGCTACATAATGTCCACTACCCGGTGCTGCTGCTCAATGTCAGATTAAAAACGCCGGGACTGCCGGGCTCGTGTGACATTTCCCACACCCAGGTCCTAAGGCATGTACTTTTGCCTACGGACTTTTCGGAGATTTCGGAGCGCGCTCTGGAATATGTGGAGCGCCTGGCGGCCAAAGGACTGGCCCAGGTCACGGTGCTTAATGCCCTGGATGTGCCGGCCGGAGAGATGACCTATCCCCCCGGCTATCAGGAGATTGCCGAAGGGGCGGCCCGGGATCTGCTGGAACAGTGGAAACAGCGCCTCTTAGGCGCCGGGGTTCCCGTAGTTCACGACCGCTTCGACCTGGGGCACCCGATCCCCGCCATTCTCCAGGTTTTGGCATCGCAGGACGTCTCTCTGATCGTCATGGGCACCCAGGGGAAAGGTTTTATCAAGGAGATTTTCCTGGGCAGCGTGGCGCATAATGTTTCCCGGCTGGCAAGGCGCCCGGTGCTCTTGATCCCGCCCGCAGCGCGGTAATGAGGGCACGGAGGCCTGGTTCAGGAAAAAAGTTCACCAGGCCGCGCCGGTTTTGCCTGCGGGGATGGGTTTATATTTTATAAACCGGTTAGACGGTTATTTAGTCAGCAAGTCTGACGGCGAGGTGAAGATGGTGGGCCAGGTGCCCAGCGTCGAGGAAATCAAGAAAATTATCGGCTAAATTAAGACAGGGGCCGCAACTCATGCTGAAGGTCTTGTTTCTCTGCACCGAAAACGCCTGCCGCAGCCAGATGGCCGAAGGTCTGGTCAACCACGATCTGGCCGGCCAGGTGCAGGCATTCTCCGCGGGAGTGCGGCCCAGCCGGGTCAACCCCCGGGCCATCGAGGTCATGGGTGAGTTAGGCATCGACATCAGCCGTCACCATTCCAAGTCGATAGACGAACTGGCGGGGCAGCAATTCGACCTGGTGATCACCGTGTGCGACCAGGCCCAGCAGCAATGTCCCATCTTTCCCGGGGAAACCGAGGTCATGCACGTGGGCTTCCTGGACCCCGGCAAAGCCGCGGGTACGGAAGCGGAGGTCATGGCGGTCTTTCGCCAGGTGCGGGAGGCTTTGCGGGCTGAGTTGATCCCGCTGCTCAGAGAGAAGGCCAAGGCGCGCCACGCGCCTTAAATTTAGGTTCCCGATGATTGATCAGAAAGAGTCAACGCCTGCGGGCACCGAGGCCTGTCTCCATGACGAGGCGCCGGAATCCGCGCCAAAGCCGCCGCGTCTCGGGAAGATTTCTCAATACCCGGTAATCAGAGGCTTAGGGCGATTTTTGTCCTGGTGGCTGGTGTTTTTCGGCATCTATGCCAGCTCTTCCGTCTGTCCCTGTTGCGGCACCCCCGGCTGTCCGGTGGGTGCGGGGGCCGCCGGGATAATCGGCGGCTGCTTTGCGGCCTTGTGGACTTATGGCAGAGCCGGGCTAAATCGCCTCAAAGCATTAATTGGGCCTTTTGGCAGGCTCAAGAGGGGTCGTCATGTTACTGGACCGGATTGATAACTTTGAGATCTTTCGCCCGAAAATGGACGCCTCGAAGGAAGTCCTGCACGCCATCGCCACCTTCCAGGGGGACATCTCTCTGGCCTTCCCCTATGTGAATGCCGAATTAGGCGGCTGGGACTATGATCAAACCAATCAGGCGCTCCTGCTCAAGCTCTCCGACGGAAAATGGATCACCCTGCACCCCCAAAAAATTGCCATTCGCGGGGCCAGGGATATGGAAGAGGCCCAGGCCCTGCTCACCTGGATTCAAGGGCAGATCAATGACATCTATGCCCGGCGGGATACCATCGCGCCGCGTTATGTGAGCCAGGCCGGCCTCAAGATCATGGAGATCTTGAAGCTCTTGCCGATGACCAACTGCAAGGCCTGCGGCTACGCCACCTGCATGGCCTACGCCGCGGCCCTGCGGGAAGGGGAGATCAGCCTCAATGACTGCCCGCCTCTCTGGGAAGAAAAATACCGGGAAAAGCGGGAGAAACTCCTGATCTACCTGGAAAGTTTCGGCTGGCGGGCCCTGGATGCGGATTAGGTGAGAAACGCCTTGGCCCCAGGGCGCACCTGGTCTTAGTCCCGCAATACTCCTCTCCTTCATCCCCATCTTTACCGGCGGTTCGAAGATTTATCCGGCGACCGCCGCGAAGCTGATCCGGATAACCCAAGGGCTGCTGAACATACGAGCCCGTCAAATTCCTGACAGTTCCGGTACCACTCCGCGTCCTGAAGCCGGACACCCGCCCCGGGGGGTGTCCCGATTTCTGGACATCCCCCTAATATTCCGGCCAGGCGCCAGGCCGCAGACACGAGCCTATATCGTAATATGGCAATATATTTAGTTAATTTGGCTTTCGTTGACTCCCTGAAAGGTTCTTTCTATGAAACCTGGAGGTAGATTTTTCCGAAAGCGTATTTGATCCCCAAAGGGGTTATGTTTAATTTTATAAACATATCCCTTGCTCAAAAGGAGAAAGTAGTGGATCTAGTTTAATTTTTGTTGTAATTATAAATAGTTACTGGATAATTTGAAGTGGCATGGGAATTGCTGATTAAGAAGAATGTCGATGGAGAAAAAATTTGCTGGACTTGTGACACCCCTAGACTGCTAATGTGACCAATAAGGTGAATAGCGGTTTTGGTATATGGTTGACCGGCCTGAATGCTTCAGGCAAAAACACGACGAAAAATTGCTCCTATGAGTCCACCCGACGACCAGGGTGAGCGCCTTAATAAAGTAATAAATGGATCGATTTCAGATAATTACTTTGAGCCCGCCGGGCTTCCCCAATGCGGGGATACCCGTTGCCGGCTGTCGAGCCGGCGGACTCGGCGTCCTGGACCTGCAATATGGCTCGAAGGTGCAGGCAGCTCTTGATGGCATCCAATCCCTCACCAAATACGCGCGAACTCCCTTCGGCGTTAAGCTGAATGGGAATGACCACGCCATCCTGGCAGAGATTACCTCCCGCCTCCCGCAAAATCTGCAATTTATCATTATCGGGCATACCAACCCGGAGGAGTTAAAGCACCTGGTAAAAACCCTCAGCCCCCGTGGCCTCAAAGTTTGGCTCGAATGCAGATCATTGGCTGAGGGCCGAATGGGAGAAGAGGCAGGGGTGGCGGGGATTATCGCCAAGGGCCATGAAGCCGGCGGCCGGGTGGCCCGGGAAACCACCTTCATTTTACTCCAACAATTTGTTCAAAAGCTCTCCCTGCCGGTCTGGGCCCAGGGAGGCCTAGGTCTCCATACGGCGGGGGCCTGCTACGCCGCGGGTGCGGCCGGGGTGGTCCTGGACAGCCAATTGACCCTGACTCGGGAGTCCCCCCTGTCTGAAGACGTCAAATCCAGGATAGTGAAATTCGACGGTAGTGAGACCGTGGTTCTCGGGGAGGCCCTGGGAGAGCCCTACCGGTTCTGCTCCCGGTTGGGGACTCCTGAACTCCAGGAGCTGGAGACCCTGGAGAAGGAACTCATCCGGGAGGGGGCTCAGGCCGGCGACGGTTTGGCCAGGTGGCGCCGGGCCATCGCGGTCCAGGCGGGAGGGGATTCTCCGGCACATGGTGTATTTCTGTTCGGACAGGATATTGGCTTCGCCGCACCCCTGGCCCACAAGTTTGAGACCGTAGGGGGAATTGTCGAAGGCATCCGGCAAGCCATCAGGGCCGATTGTCAGGCCGCGGCAACTAACCGTCCGCTGGCGGCTGAATCCCCTCTGGCCCGGTCGCACGGCGCCAGCTATCCCATCGTGCAGGGGCCCATGGCCCGGGTAAGCGATAATCCGGCCTTTATCGAGATGGTGGCCCAGGGGGGAGCCTTACCTTTTGTCGCGGCAGCCTGGATGCGGGCCCCGGAATTGGAGAAGATGCTCCAAAACACCGGGGCTCGCCTGCAAGACCGACCTTGGGGCGTCGGCTTACTCGGATTTCTGCCTCGGGAGGTTTATCTGGAGCAGATCCAGGTCCTGCTCCGGCACCGCCCCCGCTTCGCCCTGATTGCCGGGGGGCAGCCCCATCAGGTCAAGCAGTTGGAACAAGAGGGCATCGCCACCTATGTGCATGTTCCCTCTCCCGGCCTGCTGCAGATGTTCTTGAACGAAGGCTTAACCAGGTTTGTCTTCGAGGGCCGCGAGTCGGGCGGACACGTCGGCCCTTTCTGCAGTTTCGTGCTTTTTGAAGCGGTGCTCCAGCTCCTCCTGGAATCACCTGCGGTCAATCGGGCTCCGGAAAATTACCATATCCTGTTCGCCGGGGGGATTCATGACGCCTTGTCCGCCTCGATGATCGCGGTAATGGCGGGCCAATTGACGGCCCGGGGCCTCAAAGTGGGCCTGCAACTGGGGACCGCCTATCTCTTTACCGAAGAAGCAGTGGCCAGCGGCGCCATTGTCAGGACTTACCAGCAAGAAGCCCTGGGGTGCGACGCCACCACCCTGTTGGTGTCAAGTCCGGGGCATGCCGAGCGGGTCATCGAGACCCCCTTTGTCCGGGTTTTCAACCAGGAGAAAAGGCTGAGATCGGAATCAGGCGCCACCCCGGAGCAGGTGCGCGAAACCCTGGACCACATAAAACTGGGGCGGTTGCGGATCGCCACCAAAGGCATTGCCAGGAACCCGGACCGCCACGCCGACCCGCAGACTCCGGAGTTTATTCACCTGAATGAGGCTGAGCAACGGGAGCAGGGAATTTACCTGGTGGGGCAGGTTGCCGCCATGCGGAGGCGGGTGATCAGTATCGAGGCCTTGCATCATGACCTTGCCGTCCGGGGCAGCGCCCGGGTCCAAAGCATTTGGCAGGAATGCCGTCGGGATTACCCGGCGGGCACCCAGGCCCAGCCATCGGATATCGCCATCGTGGGCATGGCCTGCCTGCTGCCCCGGGCTTCCACCCTGCAGGCCTACTGGGAAAATATCCTGAATAAGGTCAATGCCATCCGGGAAGTGCCGCCCGAGCGGTGGGACTGGCGGCTTTATTATGACCAGGATCAAAACGCCAGGGACAAAATCTGCGCCAGATGGGGCGGCTTCCTGGATGATATTCCCTTTGACCCCGCGGCCTATGGTATGCCTCCCAATTCCCTGGCTTCCATCGAGCCGCTGCAGTTGCTAGCCCTGGAAGTCACCAAGTGGGCCCTGGAAGATGCCGGCTACGGCAAACGGCCGTTTAATCGAGAAAAAACCGCAGTGGTGTTCGGCATCAGCGGTTCCGGGGAGCTCGCCCAGCTTTATAGCCTGAGGACGGCGCTGCCCACCTTTTTCGGGGAAAAATCCCGGGATGTGCTGGCTCACTTCGGCGGGGTGCTGCCGGAATGGACGGAGGACTCTTTCCCGGGCATTTTGATGAACGTCACCGCGGGGCGCATCGCCAACCGGTTCAATCTGGGAGGAGCCAACTGCACGGTGGATGCCGCCTGCGCCTCCTCTCTGGCCGCGGTGTACTGGGCGGTGAGAGAGCTGGAAACCGGCGCCTGTGATATGGCCGTGGTGGGCGGGGCCGACTGCATGCAAAATCCTTTCACCTACATGTGCTTCTCCAAGACGCAAGCCCTGTCGCCGCGGGGAAGCTGCAAGGCCCTGGACGAAAGCGCCGATGGCATCGTTTTGGGTGAAGGGATCGCGGTGATGGTTCTCAAGCGGCTGGCTGACGCCGAGAGCGCCGGGGATAGAATTTATGCGGTCATTAAGGGGGTGGGAGCCTCCAGCGACGGCCGGGACAGGAGCCTGACCGCGCCCCATCGGGAGGGGCAGGTCAGGGCGCTGACCCGGGCCTATGCCAAGGCTCAGGTCAACCCGGCCACGGTGGGACTTATCGAAGCCCATGCCACCGGGACCGCGGTGGGCGACCGCATCGAGATCGAGTCCCTCAGCCAGGTTTTTACCGAGGCCGGAGCCGGGAGCCGGGACTGCGCCATCGGCTCCGTCAAATCGATGATCGGCCACACCAAATCGGCGGCGGGATTGGCGAGCCTCATTAAGGTCGGCTTGGCGTTGCATCATAAGGTCCTGCCGCCCACCCTGGGGGTGGAAAAGCCCAACCCCGGGCTGCTCCTCCCTGAAACCCCCTTCTATGTGAATACGGAGGCGCGTCCCTGGCTGGCCGCCGGGGAGGAACAGCCCCGCCGGGCGGGAGTCAACGCCTTGGGGTTTGGGGGCACCAATTTCCATGTCGTCCTGGAGGAATACACCGGAGACTATCTCGACCAGCAGGGGCGGGCCTCATTTAAGGATTGTCCGGGCGAGCTGTTTTTCTGGGAGGCAGGCTCCCGCCCGGAACTGCTGGAAGCCGTAAAGGCCCTGGAAGCGTCCCTGAAAAGCGGCACAGCCTCGTCTCTGGGCGATCTGGCCTTTACCCGCTTTAAGGAGCAGCGGAAAAAACCTTTCCCCGGGGAAACGGCTTTGCGCCTGGCGGTGATCGCTTCCTGCCCCCGCGATTTGCTCCATAAATTGGCTAAGGCCAGGGAAGTCATCGCGGCCCCCCAGCCAACTTCCTTCGATCCGGCGGGAATTTACTTCCGCGAAGGCCCCCGGGCCGCGGCAGGCAAGGTGGCGTTCCTGTTTCCCGGCCAGGGATCCCAGTATGTCAACATGTTGGCCGACCTGGCCATTCAATTCCCCGAGATCAGGACCTGGTTCGAGCATGGCGATCGGCTTCTGGCGGGAAAGTTCCCCAAGCCCCTGACCGACTATGTATTCCCCCCCTCAGCCTTTGAGGCCGAGGACAGGTCCTCCCGGGAACGGGCCCTGGCGGATACCCGGTATGCTCAACCGGCCATGGGCATCGCGGACCTGGCTCTTTTTAACCTGCTGCAATCCTTGGGAATCAGGCCGGATATGGCAGCGGGCCACAGCTACGGGGAATATGTCGCCTTGTGCGCCGCGGGGGTAATGACGCCCGATGAGCTTATCAACCTGTCGGAGGCCAGGGCGCGGTTCATCGCCGCGGGCGCAGAGGGGTCTCCCGGGGCCATGGCCGCAATCAACGCCGACGCGGATACCGTTGCCGGCCAGATCGAAAACATCGAGGGGGTTTGGGTCGCCAATCTCAACGCCCCGCAGCAGACCGTGATTTCCGGCACTCAAGCGGGGATAGAGGCGGCCCGAGAGATTTTTTCCCGTCAGGGCCTTCAGACCCGCTCGATCCCGGTGAGCTGCGCCTTTCATTCTCCCCTGATCTCGTCTGCCTGCGAGACCTTGGAAAATTACCTCACCGCCCTGAAATTGGAGTCACCCCGGGTGACGGTGTTT
>JBAZKX010000012.1:0-14187 GCA_041650575.1 Desulfobaccales bacterium | reverse complement strand
GGAGCGGCCCGCCTTCCGGGTGAGCGCTTAGCGACGCGGCCCGGGCCAGGATCGGGTTCTGCCGGCCCAGCCAGGCCCACAGGTCCACGCGGCCGGCGGCCTTGAGTTCCGACGCGGCCCGGGTCAGCTCCTGGAAAATCTCCGCCGGGGTCCGGGGGTCGCTGCCGGGCACATAGTTGAGAAAGGTCCGGGACGGATGCACGTCGGGGCTGATCTGCGCCAAAGGCGTACCTCCCAAGTGCACCGGCAACGCGGCTTGCAGCCGGCCTTCCTGGTTGACGAAGCTCGCGGCGGTGCGCTCGAACCCCGGGATACTGGGCAAGACCACGTGGGCCCTGGCTAGCGCGGGCGACGCCAGGTAGTCCACGACCACCAGGAGTTCGAGCCGCTCCAGGGCCCTGGCCACCCGCTCGGCATCGCCCGACTGCCAGAAGGGGTCGGACTCCACCAGCACCAGGGCCTTGATCTCGCCCCGGTCAATCCCCGCCAGGATTTGGTCGGCGTTCAGGGCCGGCGCCCCCGGTCCCAGGGGCTCCCCCAGCCCCGCCGGGCCCCAGGGCCACTGGCCCGGAGAACCGGCCGCGGCAGGGTCAGCCGGCGCCGCCACCAGCGCCGCGCCGAAGGCGTTGGCCCCGGGCAGCAGATAGAACAGCGCCGCGGCTTTCCCCGCCTGTTGCAGGAGTAGCGCCGCGTCCGCGGCAAAAGACGGCGTGGTCTCCCGGACGATGTCGGTGCCGCAGACCAGCACCGGTTTCCGGCTCCGGCCCAGGACCGCGGCCCATTCCCGCAACTGCGCCGCCGGGGCCGGCTCCGGGGGGTAGCTCTCGGGCAGGGCGTCAAAAAAGGCGCGGGCCGCCGGGCTCAGGCCCGCCACCTGGGCGGATATTGCGCCCTTGATCAGCGCGCCCAGAGCGGCCTCCAGATGCCCCGGGGGCACGGCCAAGGGCTCGAAGCCGCAGGGCAGGGACACCGGCCGGGGGTCCAGGACGACCACCGTGGCCCCCCGGCGCTGGGCCTGGCGCATCGCCAAGGCCAGCATGGGGGCTTCGTTGACCGGATCGGCCCCCACCGCCACGATAAAATCCGCGGCCTCGATCTGGCGCAGCGACACCGCCAGGCGGCCGTCCAGCCGCGCCACCGCGGCCGTGACCTTCCGTTCCAGGGCGAGGTCCCAGAAAAACTGGGGGTCCCGCCAGCCGTGGGTGCGGCAGAAAAGCTTGAGCGCTCCCTGGGTTTCGAGGCTGTTGCGAGCCGAGCCCAGGCAGGCCACGGCGCCGGCGCCGTAGGTCCGGCTGATCTGCGCCAACCCCTGGGCCGCCGCCTGGACGGCTTCCTCCCAGGGCACCTCATTGCCCCCCAGGCGGACCCGGCGCGGCCGCTCCGGCAGACCGGCATAAGCGAATCCGTAGCGGCCCCGGTCGCAGATGAAATAGCCGTTCACCTGTTCATGCAGCCGGGCCTCCAGGCGCACCACTTCCCGGTATTTGGCGCTGGCCACGGTGTTGCACCCCAGGGAGCAGTGCAGGCACAGCGACGGCCCTCGCTCAAAATCCCACCGCCGGCCGATGAACCGGGAAGGCTTATCGGTGAACACCCCGGTGGGGCAGATATCGATGAGGTTGCCGGCAAACGGGCTTTCCAGTGCCCCGTCGGCAAAGCGCCCGAAGTAGGTGCGGTTGCCGATCTGCATGGCCCCCAGGTCCCGATAGCCGGTAAAATCCTGGTAATAGCGCCGGCAGCGCCAGCACTGGATGCACCGGTTCATCTCATGCTGGACAAACTCGCCCAGGTACTGATCCTGATAGGTGCGCTTAGGACCCGGATAACGCCGGAGGCTGTGGCCGCCGGACACGGTCTCGTCCTGGAGCAGGCAGTGGCCGCCTTCGTCGCAGACCGGACAGTCCAGGGGATGGTTCAGCATGAGCCACTCAATGACGTAGCGGCGGAACTCCATGGCCTCCGGGTGGGTGGTGGACACCACCATGCCATCTGCGGCCTTGGTCATGCAGCTCATTTCGACCCCTTTCACCGGACCCTCCAAAAACATCACGGCGCAGACCCGGCAAGCCCCCACGGACCCCAGCGCGGGATGATAGCAGAACCGGGGGATCATAATCCCCAGGCGCTCTGCGGCCTCCAGCACGTTGACGCCTTCGGGGACTTCGACTTTGAGGCAGTCGATGATCAACTTGGGCATGATAATCCTACCCGGCCACCTCAGGCTTCCGCCGGGGGATACCAGAGCTCCTGGTAGGGCCGGTACTGCTCCTTGAAGGGGCAGCGTCGCTGGCTGATATGTTCCCGGATTTCAGCCTCGAAATATTCCAGCAGGCCCCGGAGGGGCTCCGCCGCGCCGGGGGCAAAGGCGCAATAGGCTTTTTGCATATGCCCGGCCATTTCCCGGAGCATGGTGATGTATTCCTCTTTGCCTTCTCCCTTTTCGATGCGCCACAACAGATCCCGGATGTAGGGGAAGCCCTCCCGGCAGGGGGTGCAAAAGCCGCAGGATTCCCGGGCGAAATACTCCATCAGGTTCAAGGTGGCGGCCACCATGCACGAGTGCTGGTCGAAGACCATGATGGCGCCGGTGCCGAACCGATGCCCCACCGCTTGCAAGCCCTCGTCGTCCATGGCCACGTCCAGAAACTTCGGGGGCATGTAGCTGGTGGAGGCCCCGCCGGGAATAAAGGCCTTGAGTTCGGACCCCGGCAGCATGCCGCCGGCCACGTTCTCGAGGATCTCCCGGAAGGGAATACCCATGGGCAGTTCGTAGCACCCGGGCCGGTTGACCTTGCCGCTGATGCAGTAAAGCTTGGTGCCGGCTGCGTTCGGGGTGCGGGCCAGGCCTTTGAACCAGGCGCCGCCGTTTTTGATAATCAAGGGCACGCAGGCCAGGGTTTCGGCATTGTTGACCACGGTGGGTCTATCCCACAGGCCTTTGTCGGTCATGTGAACGTCTTTTTGGGGATGGGCCCGCTTGCCCATAATGGCCTGGACCATGGCGGTGGCTTCCCCGCAGATATAGCGCCCGGCGCTGCGGTGCACCACGATATCAAAGGAAAAATCGCTCCCCAGGATGCGGTCCCCCAGAAACCCGGCCTCCTTGGCCACCCGCACTTCCCCTTCAATGAGTTCCGCGTCCATTTCGTAAGTCGGACGGATGAAATAGAAGGCCTTTTGGGCGCGAATGGCGTAGCCGGCCAGGATAATGCCTTCGATGATCAGGTGGGGATCGGTGTTCACCAGGACCCGGTCCTTATACGTGCCCGGCTCCATCTCATCGGTATTGGCGCCGATGTAGCGGGGGTGGGGGGCGTCCGGCCGTACAAAGCTCCACTTGCGCCAGGTGGGGAACCCGGCCCCGCCCCGGCCCCGCAGCCCCGACTCCTTGAGGCAGTCGATGAGGTCGGCGCAAGATTTCTCCCGGATAACGTCGGCCAGGACCTGGTAACCGCCGCCGGCGCGATACTCGGCGATGGTGGCGGGGCGGCCTGAGCGGCGATTTTTAAAGAGGACCTGTTCGTACATCAGCTCACCGGCACAAGACAATGTCGCAGGGCAGGGTCTTTACCTGCTCCAGGATTTCATCGATGCGTTCCGGGGTCAAATTGCCGTAAAATTGGCCATTGATCACCATGGCCGGGGCATGATCGCAATAGCCGATGCAGGCGGTGGGCAGCACCGTGAACATGCCGTCGGCCGAGACTTCCCCGGCGCAGACCCCTAATTTCCGGCACATATAATCAAACAGCGAGCCATCGTGGAACATCCAGCAGACCACCCCGTCGCAGACATGCAGAACGAAACGGCCCACCGGCTCCCGATAGATAAAGTCGTAGAAAGTGGCCAACTCCTCCAGTTCCAGGGGCGTCATCCCCAGCAGGGCCGCGGCCTCCTGCACTCCTTCGTCCGTGAGGTAGCCGTAATGCCGCTGGACCTCGAACATGACGTTGATAGCCTGTTCCCGGGGGTCTTCGGCCGCGGCGATCCGGGTTTCAAGTTGTTGGCGTAATTCTTCCGGTAACATAAGCCCTTACCGATCAATATCCGGCATCACGTAATCAATGGAGCCGATAATGGCGATCAGGTCCGCCAGCAAATGTCCCACGGCCATCAGGGGCAGGGCCTGGACATTGGCGAACCCGGGAGACCGGTTGCGCAGCCGGTAAGCCATGATGCCGCCGTCGCTGACCACGTAGAAGCCCTGTTCGCCCCGGGCGTGCTCGGTGGCGGCGTAAGCCTCGCCCCGGGGAATCTTGGGTCCCCGGGAGACGTTGATGAAATGGTGGATCAGGCTTTCGATATCCTTCAGAGTGTCATTTTTGACGGGGATGGCGTAGCGATAGTCATCGGTGACGTAGCGCCCGGGAGGCATCCGGTTGGCCGCCTGCTCGATGATCCTGAGACTCTGGCGCATCTCTTCGACCCGCACCAGATAACGCCCGTAGCTGTCTCCTGTGGCCGCAGTGGGAATATCGAAGTCGAAGGCCTCGTACCCCGAGTAAGGGAACTTCTTCCTGAGGTCCCATTCCAGGCCGCAGGCCCTCAGGTTGGGACCCGTCACCCCCCAGTCCAGGGCCTCCTCCAGGGACAGGCAACCGATCCCCCGGTTGCGGGCCTCGAAGATCGGGTTCTTGGTGACCAGGGCTTCGTATTCCTTGAGCCGCTGGGGGAAGACCTTGACGAAGTCGTCCACCAGGGGTTTCCAGCCCTCCGGCAGGTCCATGGCCACGCCCCCGAGCCTAAACCAGGAGGGATGCAGCCGCCCCCCGGTGATGAACTCGATGATGTCCATGATCTTTTCGCGGTCCACAAAGGTGTAAAAGGTGGGGGTCATGGCCCCCACATCCTGGGGATGGGTGCCGAACCACACCAGGTGGTTGCTGAGGCGGAAAAATTCCGTCAGCATCACCCGGATGAACTGGGCCCGGTCCGGGACCTTGATGTCCGCCAGGGTCTCCACCGCCTGGAGATAGCTCAGGTTGTTGGCCACCCCGGTCAGATAGTCTATCCGGTCGGTGTAGGGGATGTACTGGTACCAGGACTGGCGTTCGCCGATCTTTTCCGCGGCCCGGTGGTGGTAGCCGATGTCCGTGTCCAGGGCGGTGATTTTCTCGCCCTTAAGGGCCAGGATGAAGCGGATCAGGCCGTGGGTGCTGGTATGGTGGGGGCCGACGTTTAAGAGGAATTCCTTTTCCCCCACCCGGCCTTCCATGAATTTGGCCGCGTCCAGGGGCTGATATTTCCGGGCCGACTCCAGGGTATAGGGCGGCAGGGCCGTGCCCCGGTCCGGGTAGCTCTTCCTTAAGGGATGGCCCTCCCAGTCGTGGGGCATGAGCAGCCGCCAGAGGCGGGGGTGGCCGTCGAAGCGGATGCCGAACATATCGAAACATTCCCGCTCGTACCAGTCGGCGGACGGCCAGATATCGGTGATGCTAGGGGTCACGGGGTCGAGGCCGTGCAGAGGCACCTTGAGCCGCAGCCGGGTGGGGGGCTCGAAGGCCAGCAAATGATACACCAGGGTGTAATCCGGGTAGTTCTGCCGGGTCTGCCGGGTGGACTCATCCACCGCGGTGAGATCGGTCAGGCCCTTAAACCGGGGCGAGGCCTCGGTCTTCAAAAAGCGCAGCACCTCTTTGACCCGGTCCCCCGCCACCTGGAAGGAGGGCATATCGGAGGTCTCCTCCTCCCGGCGTACCGCGTCGCCGAACCGGACTTGCAGCACCTGGGCCAGAGAAAGGTCGGCCTCGCTCAACTCAAAGCGCCGGGGCGGCGGCGTCCACATCACTTCGGCGCGGCTCTCCCGGAACCACGGCGGGGTCACCGCGGTGCCCCGGGGCGGGGTGCCGTAATAGCCGGGCCCCCGTGGATCCCGGGATTTGCTGACCCCGTCCACCCGAATGGGCGCCTGGGTGCCCTGGCTCCCGCCGGACAGGTGAAAAACCTTGCGGGTCGATCTTTCGGACCGCACCTTTTTCTGAAGCAGCACCAGCGCCTGGAGCACCGCTTCGGGCCGGGGCGGGCAGCCGGGGATATAGAGGTCCACGGGCAGAAACTGATCCACTCCCTGCACCACGCTGTAGCAGTCGTACATGCCCCCGCAGTTGGAGCACGACCCCATGGAAATGACCCACTTGGGTTCGGTCATCTGCTCATAGAGCCTAAGCACCACTTGCGCGATCTTTTTGAAGACCGTGCCCGAGATAATCAGCAGGTCCGATTGCCGGGGCGAACCCCGCAGCACCTCCGCGCCGAACCGGGAGATGTCGTACCTGGGCGTCCAGGCCGTGATCTCCTCGATGAAGCAGCAGGATAACCCGAAAAACATGGGCCAGAAGCTATAGGCCCGGGCCCAGTTGAGCACCGCGTCGACGCGGCTCAGGAGCGGGTTTTCCGGGTCAAGGGGCGAGGCGGCACGCTGGGACTCCAATCGAGTCCTCCTTTTTTCCAGATGTAGAACAGGCTGAGCAGCAAGACGATGATGAAAAAGGAAATCTGCAGCCAGCCGCGCCAGCTCAGGTCCTCCATGGCCACGGCCCAGGAGAAGATGAACGCGGCTTCGACGTCGAAAATGAGGAAAAAGACCGCCACCAGGTAAAACGGCACCGGGTAGCGAAACCTGGCCCAACCCGTGGGGATCACGCCGCATTCGTAAGGCCGGGCCTTCTCCGGGTCAGTTTTCTTGTCCCCCAGCCAACTGGTGAGAAACAAGACCACGGCCAGCGCCGCCAACACCAGGGCGACAAAGAGAGCAAAGCTGAATAACCCCGGCATCCAGGGGGATAACATGGCTGAGGTTACCGGGTGCATGGACGTTCCTTATCCAGAAGTCTCAAGCGGCGGCTGGCTTACGCCCGTAGGGGCGGACCTATGTGTCCGCCCTTCCAGCCCGCGGCTTTATGCAAAACCTAAGAACCCGCCCGACCCCTGTCAAGTCGAAGAAGCCGGTCCCTGACCGCTTAACCTGCTGGATGGATTGAAAAATTATTCCGCTTTTTTCGCCGTCTTTCCTGAACGCGGACCGCAGGGGGGAACCCCGCCGCCCTTCCACCCGCCCTGACCCGCCGCCGCGGTGCTTGACAGTACTACTCTGGCCCTTATCTTAAAGAGGAAAATGACAAAAATGGCGCGGCGCGCCCCCCGGCCTCACCCCTGTAAGGCCGGTCAGCTCATGGCCGCTGGCTAGCTAAGGAGATCATCTCCTGAACGTCACCTCACCCCCCCTGGCCGCCAGGCTCTCCCGGGTCAAGCTCTTCCTGGCCCTGTCCCGGACGCCCCATGGCCTGCTGGACCTGGCCACGCCGGCCCTGGCCGCGCTCCTTGCTTACGGCGGCCTGCCGCCCTTGGGGGTGACCGCCTTGGGCCTGCTCACCGTGTTCGCCGGCTATACCGCGGTCTATGCCTTAAACGACGTGGTGGACTACCGGGTGGACCGGGAGAAGCTTGAGGCTGCGGCAGGGCGGGAAAAAGCCGGTTATCTCGACGCCGCCCTGGTGCGCCACCCCCTGGCCCAGGGGCAGGTGAGCCTGGCCGAAGGGGTGCTGTGGACGCTGGCCTGGGCCGCGGTGGCCCTGGTGGGGGCCTATCTTCTGAACCCCGTCTGCGCTTATATCTTCGTGGCCGGTTGTATCCTGGAGGCGATTTATTGCCTGCTGCTTAGGGTCAGCCATCTGAGGACCCTGGTCAGCGGCCTGGTCAAGACCCTGGGCGGGGTGGCCGCGGCCTTCGCGGTCAATCCCCACCCGGCCCCCGGCTTCCTGCTCCTGCTGGTTCTCTGGTTGTTTACCTGGGAGATCGGGGGCCAGAATATCCCCGCGGACTGGCATGACGTGGAAGAAGATCAGCGTCTGGGGGCCCGGACCATTCCGGTACGGCTGGGCCCGGAACCCGCCGCCAGGGTCATCCTGGCCGCCCTCACCCTCAGCGTGGTCTTAAGCGTCGCCCTGCTGGCCGTGGCCCCCCTGAGGTTTTCGCCCCTCCTGGCGGGCCTGGCGGTGGTTGCGGGCGGCGGTCTGCTGCTCCTGCCGGCCTGGCGCCTGGCTCGGAGCCTGGACCCGGCCCGGGCCGCGACGCTCTTTAACCTGGCCAGCGCCTATCCCCTGGCCATGTTGAGCCTGGCCCTGGCCGCTTTGGTGATCGTTTCCTGATCATGGTACCGCTGGCGCGTGGCACCAATTCCGGGCCGGAGGCGAACCGGCTGAGGCCAGGTGAAGCCCCGGCGCTCCCGGCGGGCAACCATCGGGTGCTGCCGCCGTTTCTGGCCCGCGTGTTCGCCCGCTACCCCGGCCTGCGGCGCCGCCCTCATCCCATGCTGGCCCACTTTCCCATCGTCTTCCTGCTGTCCGCCGGCTTCTTCAGCCTGCTCTACGTCATCACCGGCCGGCGCGCCTTTGATGACACCGCCTTTTACTGCCTGGGGGCCGGGCTCTTGACCATGGTCCCCACCATAGCCAGCGGGTTGTTCACTCATTGGCTCAATTATCCGGGCGGCGCGGATAAGACCGTGCGGATCGAAAAGCGGCTGTCTTATAGCGTCACGGCGATCGCGACCGTGGCCTTTGTCTGGCGTTGGCTCAACCCTTACGTCCTCGATCATCTGGACGGGGCCGGGCTCATTTATCTGCTCCTGGTGCTGGCCCTGACGCCCCTGGTGACCGCCAACGGCTATTTCGGCGGCATACTCACCTACCCCCTGGATGGGCCGATTGCGCCGCCGGGCCGCCCGGAGCAATTCAAGGAGGGCCGCTAAAATGACCACGCCGGAAAGCACCGGATCGGAACTGTCGCCCTGGTGGAAGATCGGGGTCCTGGTCACCATTTTTATCGGCTTTTCCGTCCTGATCTTCATTGCCGTCCAGGCCTACCGGGACGCCCCGCCCCTGCCCGTCCGGGTGGTCAACCCCGGTGGGGAGACCATCTTCACCCGGGATGACATCCTGGCCGGGCAGCAGGTCTTCCTGAAATACGCCCTTATGGAAAACGGCACTATTTGGGGCCATGGGGCTTATCTGGGGCCGGATTTTTCCGCGGCCTACCTCCACGCCCTGGCTTTGGCGGCCGGGGACGCGCAGGCCCGGCGGCTGTACGGCAAGCCCCTGGCCGACGTCCACGACGGTCAGCGGGACGCGGTGGAGGCTGCGATCCAGAGCTTACTGAAGGAAAACCGCTACGATCCCCGCAGCCAAATCCTGACCTTCTCGGAGGCGGAAGCCTCCTCCTACTGGCAGCAGATCGGCGCCTGGTCCGACTATTTCGCCCATCCTGCCCAAAACGGCGGCCTGAAGGCCAAATATATCGACAATCCCGGGGAACTACGCCAGCTCACCGCGTTTTTCGCCTGGACCGCCTGGGCCTCGGTGGCCGGCCGCCCGGGACGCGATTACTCCTATACCAATAATTTTCCCTATGATCCCCTGGCGGGGAACACGCCGCCCGCCGCGGCCTACCTCTGGAGCGCCCTGAGCCTCATCACCCTGCTCACCGGCACCGCGGTCATCCTGTTCGCCTTCGGCAAATTCGATTACCTGGGCTGGAGGGGGCTGGAAACCCCGGCGCCTCCCCGGATGCTGCCGGGCCGGGCCACCGCAGCGCAGAAGGCCACCCTCAAGTATTTCGTGGTGGTCACGCTGCTCTTCCTGGCCCAGGTCCTGGTGGGCGCGGCCACGGCCCACAACCGGGTGGAGCCGGGCAGTTTCTACGGCCTTGACCTCTATCAGTGGTTTCCCAGCAATATCCTGCGCACCTGGCACCTGCAACTGGCCATTTTCTGGATCGCCACCGCGTACGTCGGCGGCGGCCTGGTCCTGGCCTCCTCTCTGGGGGAGTCCGAACCCAAGGGGCAGGTCCGCTGGATTCACGGCCTCTTCTGGGCTCTGGTCGCGCTGGTGGGCGGCAGCCTCCTGGGGGAAATCCTGGGAATCAATCAGCTCCTGGGCCGTCTCTGGTTCTGGTTCGGCCACCAGGGCTGGGAATACCTGGACCTGGGCCGCGGCTGGCAGTTCCTGCTGGCCGCAGGCCTGCTCCTCTGGGCCGCGCTCCTCTACCGGACCCTGGCCCCGGCCTTCAAGAATCCCGAGCGGCGGGAGATTGCCATCCTGTTCATGCTCACCGCCCTGGCCATCCCGGTCTTCTACCTGCCCGCCTTTTTCTTCGGCAGCGCCACCAACTACACCGTGGTGGACAACTGGCGCTTCTGGATCATCCACCTCTGGGTAGAAGGTTTCTTTGAACTCCTGGTGACCGCCATGGTGGCCGTCACCTTCTTGCAACTGGGGGTGGTCTCCCGCCAAACCGCGGCCCGGGTGGTCTATCTGGACGCCATCCTCTTTTTGGGGAGCGGCATCATCGGCACCGGCCACCACTGGTATTGGACCGGCCAGACCAACGTCAACCTGGGCCTGTCCGCCCTGTTTTCCGCCATGGAAGTGGTGCCCTTGACCCTGTTGACCCTGGATGCCTGGGACTTCGTCAAACTCACTCGGGGCGAATGCCAGGTCTGCGGCCAGAATCTCGCCATGCCGCATAAATGGACCTTTTATTTCCTCATGGCCGTGGGCTTTTGGAATTTCGTGGGGGCCGGCATCTTCGGGTTTCTCATCAACCTGCCCATCGTCAGCTACTTCGAGGTGGGCACTATCCTGACCCCCAACCACGGCCACGCCGCACTCATGGGGGCCTTCGGCATGGAGGCCATGGCCCTGACCGTCATGGCCCTGCGCCAGGTCCTGCCTGACGCGCAGTGGGCGGGGCCCGAAAAATATATCCGGGTCTCCTTCTGGGGCCTCAATCTCGGCCTGGCCCTCATGGTGGTGGGCAATCTCTTCCCCGGCGGCGTCCTGCAGTTTTACGACGTCCTGACCAACGGCTACTGGCACGCCCGCAGCCTGGCCTATACGGGCCAAAGCTTCGTGCGTCTTATCGAATGGTGCCGTCTGCCCGGCGATCTCGTGTTTATCTTTCTGGGGGTCATGCCCATGGTGGCGGCCGCCCTGTTGACGTACCGGTTTCTGCTCCAGGAAAAGACCACATTGCCCCCTGACGCCGGGATGCCGTCCAGGGGATAAGCATCTTCCAGAGGAACAACCATTGCCTGATGAGCTGAAAAAATTCTCTCTCGAGGAACTGGCGGAATTTGACGGCAGCCAGGGCCAGCCTGTGTATATCGCCTTTCAGGGCAAGGTCTACGACGTCAGCGGCAGCGATCTGTGGGACGCCGGCCAGCACATGGCCCAGCACACGGCCGGCGGCGACCTGACCTCCGAGTTTCCGGACGCCCCCCACGGCGAAGAGGTCTTCACACGCTATCCCCAAGTGGGGGTCCTGGAGGAGGAGGCCCCGGAAGCCCCAGCCCCGGAGCCCGGCGTCTCCCCGGCCCGGGAGTGGTGCCAGCGGCTCTTGCAGAAGGCGCCGCTGCTCCGCCGCCATCCTCACCCTATGCTGGTCCATTTCCCCATCGTTTTCATGATCGCGGCCACCGCCTTCACCCTGCTCTCCCTCCTTACCGGGATCAAGGCCTTTGAAGTCACAGGCTTCCACTGCCTGGGCGGCGGCGTGCTCTTCACCGTGCCGACCATCCTCACCGGCTGGTTCACCTGGTGGCTGAACTACGAGTCCCGCTGGCTCAAACCCGTGGTCATCAAGGTGATCCTGTCCCCCATACTGCTGCTGGCGGGGACCGGGGCCCTTATCTGGCGCTGGCTTCAGCCTGACATCCTGGCCGGGCTGCCCCACTGGCCCAGCCTGATCTACCTGGCCCTGATCTGCTCTTTGACCCCTGTGGTCTCCATTATCGGCGCCTGCGGGGCCGAATTGACCTTTCCGGTGCACTCCGAATGAGCCGGCTTTGTGGCCTCCGGATGTTGCAAAGCTGAGGTTTCGTTCTTAGGTTAAGTAAAAAGCCGTTAAACCTTCCGGTTCCTCGATGGGGTTTTGTCCTGTCAATCAGCTCTGGACTCAAGGGGCCGCGCGTGCGGTGGCACAGGCTTTCCAGCCTGTGCAGGGGCCAACATCGAAATTCATGGGTCGGGGCGGATATCCTCCGCCTCCCAGCCGTTCGCCAAAATTAGCCAAGGAGGTAGTTCGATATGTCTGACGCCCCTACATTGGAACACCTGAAAAAACTGGCCACCCTGATCCGTTATCATATCCTTACCATGACCACCCGGGCCGGCTCCGGCCACCCCACCTCGTCGCTGTCGGCTACCGAACTCATGGCCGGCCTCATGTTCGGCGGCATCTTCCGCTACGACCTGGATAACCCCAAGCACCCCAACAACGACCGGCTGATTTTCTCCAAAGGCCACGCCTCTCCCCTGTTTTACGCCCTATGGGCCGCGGCCGGCCAACTTTCGGACGACGAGTTGAAGACTTACCGTCAGTTCGGCAGCCCCCTCGAAGGCCATCCCACCATGGCCTTCCGCTACACCGAAGCGGCCACCGGCTCCCTGGGCCAGGGCCTGTCCATCGGCTTCGGCGTCGCCCTGAACGCCAAGTACCTGGATAAGCTCCCCTATACCACCTATGTGCTCCTGGGCGACAGCGAAATGGCCGAGGGCTCCCAGTGGGAGACCATGCAGTTGGCGGCCCATTATAAGCTGGACAACCTGGTGGGCGTCCTGGACGTCAACCGCCTGGGACAGCGGGGCGCCACCATGTACGGCCACGACCTGATGGCCTATGAAGAGCGCATCAAGGCCTTCGGCTGGGAGACCATCCTGATTGACGGCCATTCGTTCCCCGAGATCCTGGCGGGTTACAACCGGGCCATGACCGCGACCGACGCCGACAAACCCATCATGATCATCGCCAAGACCATCAAGGGCAAAGGGGTCTCCTTCATCGAAGACAAAAACGGCTGGCACGGCAAAGCCTTAAATAAAGAAGAACTGGAGCGGGCCCTGCCGGAGTTGGGCCCCGTGGACCAAACAGTCCGGGGCACGGTGACCGCGCCTCTCGATTTAAAACCGCCCGCAGTGGCGCCTAAGCCCGCCGCCCTCATGGCCTATAAATTGGGTGATTCCCTGGCCACCCGCAAGGCTTACGGCAACGCCTTGAAGCGCCTCTATCCCCAGTTTCCCAACCTGGTGAGCCTGGACGGGGAAGTCAGCAACTCCACCTATGCCGAGGTCTTCGAGGACGCCTATCCCCGGAAGTTTTTTGAAATGTACATCGGCGAACAGAACATGGTGGGCGCCGGGCTGGGACTGGCCACCCGGGGCAAGATCCCCTTTGTCTCCACCTTTGCGGCCTTTTTCAGCCGGGCCTTCGACCAGGTGCGCATGAGCCAGTACACCGAGCCCAACCTCAAGTTTTGCGGCTCCCATGCCGGGGTCTCCATTGGCGAAGACGGGCCTTCCCAGATGGGCCTGGAGGACCTGGCCATGTTCCGGACGATGTTGGACGGCGTGGTGCTCTACCCCGCGGATGCAGTATCCACCGAGCGCCTGGTGGAAGAGGCCTTGAAACATCACGGCACCGCCTATATCCGCACCAGCCGCGGCGCGACCCCCATCATTTACGGCCTCGAAGAGAAATTCCCGATTGGCGGCTGCAAGGTCCTGCGCGAAAGCGCTCAAGATGTGGCCACGGTCATCGCGGCCGGAGTCACCCTGTTCGAGGCCCTGGCCGCTTACGACGAACTGAAAAAAGAGGGCATCCAGATCCGGGTGATCGATCTCTACAGCGTCAAGCCGGTGGACGCGGCCACCCTGATGGACGCGGCCCGGGCCACCAAGGCCCTGATCACCGTGGAGGACCATTATCCCGAGGGCGGCCTCGGCGAGGCGGTGCGCTCTGCCCTGGCGCCCCACCCCGTGTCCATCTATTCCCTGGCGGTGACCAAGAAGCCCAAGAGCGGCAAGCCCGCGGAACTCCTGGATTTTGAGGAGATCTCCCGGAAGGCCGTCGTCAAACTGGTGAAACAGATCAAATAGGGAGGGTCAGCCTGGGGGTGCGCTTGAACCCGCCCCTGCCATTGGCAATTCATGGTTTGCCATGAATTTATGCCGATTGCTGATCTTGAAATCCCCCTAAATCCCCCTTTTCCAAAGGGGGACTTAAGACGCAATTCCTTCTAGTTCCCCCCTTTGAAAAAGGGGGGTTAGGGGGGATTTTAGGGCATTCCCCAAAACCGGGAATTCTCTATCAAACAGAGAAAGGGTGACCTCTATGCGTGTGGGCATCGCCGCG
>JBAZKX010000011.1:0-14502 GCA_041650575.1 Desulfobaccales bacterium | reverse complement strand
ACCTTGACCATGTACACGGTGCATTCCATGTCGAAGAAATTGCAGGCCAGCGACAGGGCGCAGCCCCACTGGCCGGCGCCGGTCTCGGTGGACAGCCGTTTGATGCCTGCCGCTTTGTTATAGTAGGCCTGGGCCACCGCGGTGTTGGGCTTGTGGCTGCCCGCGGGGCTGACGGACTCGTTCTTGTAGTAGATGCGGGCCGGGGTCTTCAAGGCCGCCTCGAGGTTATAAGCCCGGTGCAGGGGGCTGGGCCGCCACAACCGATAGATGCGCCGGACCTCATCGGGTATGGGAATCCAGCGTTCCGGGCTGACCTCCTGCTCAATCAGGGCCATGGGAAAGATGGGCGCCAGGTCGGCAGGAGTGATGGGCTGGCCGGTGGCCGGGTGCAAGTAAGGCGGCATCGGAGAGGGCAGATCGGGGATGATATTGTACCACTCCTGGGGCATTTCGCTTTCGCTGAGATGTATTTTATAAGAGTCCATGTATGGCAATTGCTCCTTCATCTCTAGATAATTTTACCAATGTTATCACAGGCCTTTGGGCTTATCCAAATGTTTTCCTTGGGGCAGAGGCTGGCGCGCTCCGGCTCGAGTAATTGACAGATTTTGCACCACTATGGTATCCTATTTATAATTTATGAATTTTATAATTTAGTATTTTAGAAAATTCAAAGGCTCCTGGCGCCAGCCAAGGGGCGGGGTGGGCGATATGGAACTGGTCAAGGTAAAAAAGAACTATCAAATCACTATCCCTCAAAACTTGAGAAAAATTATTCGGATGGACGTGGGGGATTACCTGGAGGTGGATATCCAGGACGGCACTTTGGTGATCCGGCCGGTCAAGGTGGTGCACCCCGACCAGGAATATTTTTTCACTAAGGAATGGCAAGAGAAAGAGGCGGCCGCGGACCGGGATATTGCTGAGGGGAAGGTGGCGGGTCCTTTTGAAAACGCTGAAGATGCGCTCAAGGCCCTGAAGAATACCCCGGCATGAGGATCTTGTTCACGCACAGTTTTATCCGGGATTATCAGGGCCTCCCGGAGCATCTGCAGAAGACCGTGGACCAGAAACTGCGGCTGTTTATGGGGAACCCGCGCCACCCTTCGCTGGCCATCAAAAAAATGCAGGACCCGCGCGATATTTGGGAGGGCCGGATCAACAGGGGATATCGTTTTACTTTTCAAATAGAGGGGGAGAGCTGCATCCTCAGAAGACTCGGCACCCATGATATTTTGCGAACCCCTTGAGGCCGGGTTGCGGCGGCCTCACCAGATACGAGGTGCATCATGCTGGAGATTTTACCGGAAAGCCAAGGTAATATCCTCTGGGTCCGAGCCCGGGGCAAGCTTACGGACCGGGACTACCGGGAAGTCTTTATCCCCCGGTTGGAGGCGATTATCCAGGAGCACGGCAAGGTCCGGCTGCTCTTTTACCTGGACCCGGATTTTGATGGGTGGAGCGTGGGGGCGCTGTGGGAAGACCTGAAACTGGACTGGAAACATCAGAGCGATTTCGAGAAGATCGCGGTGGTAGGCGCGCCCCGGTGGGCGGAGGTGGTAACCAAAATCTTCGCCCGTTTCATGGCGGGGGAAGTCAGGACCATGCTCCGGGAGCAACTGGCCGAGGCCTGGGAGTGGCTCCAGGGTAAAGACGCCCTGCGTCAATATAGGGTTGATTAATGGAACTAATGCAAAGCGACTAAGCCTTACTCCGCAAAAGGTGAGATATACGACACTGAGAGAAGTGGGACGCCGATTTTAAGGCGCCCCACTTTTTCTTAATGATTAGCGTTGGCGGACGTGTTCTTTGATGAAGCCGACGATGTCGCCCGTGTCGGTGCCGGGGCCGAAGATGGCGGCGATGCCCGCGGTCTTCAGGGCCGCGACATCCTCATCGGGGATGATGCCGCCCCCCATGACCAGGACATCGCCGATGCCCTTTTCCTTCACCAGTTCCATGACCCGGGGAAACAGGTAGTTGTGGGCCCCGGAGAGCACGCTCATGGCAATGACATCCGCATCTTCCTGCATGGCTGCCGCGACGATCTGCTCCGGGGTCTGCCGAAGGCCGGTGTATATCACTTCCATGCCGGCATCCCGCAAGGCCGCACAGATGACCTTGATACCCCGATCATGCCCGTCCAGCCCGGGCTTGGCGGCCAACACCCTGATCTTTTTCTCTTCCGGCATTGTCTTATTCTCCTTATCGTATATCGCAGGCTAAAGCCTGCGGCTACCGGTTCGGGTTGGGAAAGGAGTTTGAGGGAGGACCATGGCGAAAAACTTCCCCCGGGCCTCCCTTCAACTCGCTTGCATTAGACCAGCGCCGGGGCCTCGTATTCGCCGAAGACGCCCCGGAGGGTATCGCAGATTTCTCCCAGGGTAGCCGGGGCCTTGACCGCCTTCAGGATGGGGTACATGAGGTTGTCGGCGCCTTCGGCCGCGGTCTTGAGTTCGGCCAGGGCCTGGGCCACCGCGGCGTTATCCCGGGTGTCTTTCAGTTTCTGCAAGCCGGCCTTCTGTTTCGCTCCCACTTCCGGGTCAACCTTGAGGAGGTCTTTGAATTTTTCTTCCACGGTCTGGAAGCGGTTCAGGCCTACAATGATGCGCTCGCCCTTTTCGATCTCCTGCTGGAACTTGTAGGCGCTGGCGCCGATCTCTTTCTGGATGAAGCCCTTTTCGATGGCCGCCACTGCGCCGCCCATACGGTCGATCTGGTCGATGTACTCCTGGGCTTTGGCTTCGACCGCGTCGGTGAGGTTTTCGATATAGTAGGAGCCCGCCAGGGGGTCGATGGTGTCGCAGACGTTGGTCTCGTAAGCCACCACCTGCTGGCTGCGCAGGGCTACCTGGACCGCGGTCTCCGAAGGCAGGGCCAGGGCTTCGTCGAAGGAGTTGGTGTGCAGGGACTGGGTGCCGCCCAATACCGCGCTCATGGCCTGGAAGGCCACCCGCATGATGTTGTTCAAAGGCTGCTGGGCCGTTAACGAGCAGCCGGCGGTCTGGGTATGGAAGCGCAGCATCAGGGACCGGGGATCCTGGGCCCCGAAGCGCTCTTTCATGATCTTGGCCCAGAGGCGCCGGGCCGCCCGGAACTTGGCCACTTCTTCCAGAAAGTCCGAATGGGAGTTGAAGAAGAAGGAGAGCCGGGGCCCGAACTCATCCACCTTCATGCCGGCCTTGATGGCCGCCTCGACATAGGCGATGCCGTTGGCCAGGGTGAAGGCGACTTCCTGCACCGCGGTAGAGCCGGCTTCCCGGATGTGGTAGCCGCTGATGCTGATGGTGTTCCACTGGGGCACTTCTTTGGTGCAGAAGGCGAAGATATCGGTGATGAGGCGCATGGAGGGCCGGGGCGCGAAGATGTAGGTGCCCCGGGCCGGGTATTCCTTCAGGATGTCGTTCTGGACGGTGCCGCGTAATTTGTCGAAGGGGACGCCCTGCTTTTCGGCCACGGCCAGGTACATGGCCAGGATCACCGCGCAGGGGGAATTGATGGTCATGGAGGTGGACACCTGATCCAGGGGGATGCCCTGGAAGAGCCGTTCCATGTCCAACAAGGAGTCGATGCACACGCCCACCTTGCCGACCTCGCCCTGGGCCAGGGGATGATCGGAGTCATAGCCGATCTGGGTGGGCAGGTCGAAGGCCACGCTCAGCCCGGTCTGGCCGGATTTCAGGAGGAAATGGTAGCGTTCGTTGGTTTCCTCGGCGGTGGCGAACCCGGCGTACTGGCGCATGGTCCAGAAGCGGCCGCGATAGGCGGTGGGCTGGACCGCCCGGGTATAGGGAAACTGGCCGGGCAGGCCCAACTGTTTCAGGTAGTCGAACCCCTCCATATCCAGGGGAGTATAGGCCCGTTGGATGGGGATGCCCGAAGTGTTGACAAATTCCGCCTTGCGTTCCGGCATCTTCTGCAGCACCTTGGCCACCCGTTCATCGTATTTGGCCTTGGCTTCCTTGATGCGTTCCAGTTGTTCTTTGTCAGACATGCACTATCCTCCCTCTCCGTTTGATGAGTGGGGCGCTCATCTTATGCTGTTTGCGGTTTTCAGTTTTCGGTAACTAAAATATGGAGTGAATCCTCCCTTATATCCTAACAGGGACCCGACCCAGGGTAGCATACCTGACGCCAAAGTCGCCGAATATCAGAGTTCTTCTGAATTTTTTGTCATAAATTTTCTTACCCGCGGCTTCGTCTCAGTCCGGTCATAGGCAAAGGGCGCCCCAGGGGGCGCCCTTGATGATCAGCCGAAAACCCGCATGGCTACTTAAATCTCCCCTTCCTGCTCCATCTTGGCCAGGGCTTCAAACCGGATATCCAGGCCCAGAATGCCCTGGATTTCATCGGCCTCGTTGCGCACCGGCACACTCACGGTGATGCACAGGGCCCCGGTAAACCGGGAGGTATAGAAGTCCGAGACGAAAACCTTGCCGCTCTTAATGGGTTCGATAAACCAGGAGCGGTTGGACAGGTCCTCGTCCAGCTTCATTTCGGCGTACTTGGCCCGGTCCACGATATGGGTAATGTTTTTGGTGATCTTGCCCCCTTCCAGGTTGACGACGTACATGAACTGGATAAAGGGGTAGTTGTCCAGGGCCTGCTGAAGGACCGGCTCCATGCGCGCCGGGTCCATGGACCGGATATCTTCCTGCAAGGCCAGGTCCGCGGCCAGATGGGCCGCCAACTGGTAGGCCTTCTGTTTGAGCTGGTCAAACTCCGAGACAAACAGCTCGGAGAGATACTTGCGGGCCAGGGTTTCCATCTCTTCGTCCGAGATGGAGGTGCAGCGCCCGCCTTCGTACATTTCCATGATGCGCTTGAAGATCTTGGCCACCCCGGGGTGGTTCTTATCCACCGCCCGATCGCCTTCCAGCTTCAGCCGGGAATTAATCCAATGCACGATGCCGGCCTTGCCGGATTTGTCGGTGATGGTGATCCGGATAGGCCGGTTCAGGATCTTGCCGGTATCGAAGGCATTGTAGATCTCTTCGTTCTTGAGCAGACCATCCGCATGGATGCCGGCGCTGGTGTTGTTGAAGTTTTTCCCCACGAAGGGATAGTTGGCCGGGATGTGGTAGTGCAGCTCCCGCTCGAAGTATTCGGCAATCTCCGAAATCGCCGCAGTGTCGATGCCGTCGGTGGCGCCTCGCAGTGAGATATACTCCATGAGCATGCCCTCGATGGGGGCATTGCCGGTTCGCTCTCCGAACCCCAACAGAGCGCCGTTCACCGCGCCGCAGCCGTACAGCCAGGCGGTGACGCTGTTGACCAGGACCTTGTGGAAGTCGTTGTGGCCGTGCCATTCCAAAAGGTGGCCCGGAAATCCGGCGTCTTCGATCATGGCCCGCACCAGCTTGGGCACGCTCCGGGGCAGGGCGGCGCCGGGATACGGCACCCCGTAGCCCATGGTGTCGCACAACCGCAGCTTGATATCGATGCCGCTTTCTTCCCGCAGTTTCATCAACTCGATGGCAAAGGGCACACAAAAGCCGTAGACGTCGGCCCGGGTGACGTCTTCCATGTGGCACCGGGGCTTAATGCCCATATCCAGGGCCGCCTTGACGATAGCCAGGTAGTCCTCCATGGCCTTTTTCCGGTCCCATTTGAGCTTCAGAAAGATATGGTAATCGGAGACCGAAGTGAGGATACCGGTCTCGGCAAGACCCATGTCTTTCACCAGGGCCAGGTCCGAGGCGTGGGCCCTAATCCAGCCGGTGATCTCGGGATAGCGGTAGCCCCGGGCCCGGCACTGCTCCACGGCCTCTTTGTCTTTGGCGCTGTAGAGGAAAAACTCGCTCTGGCGCACGATCCCCTTGGGGCCAGACAGGCGGTGGAGCAGGTCGAAGATGTCCACGATCTGTTTCACCGTGTAAGGCGGCCGCGCCTGCTGCCCATCCCGGAAGGTGGTGTCGGTGAGCAGCATCTGCTCCGGGGGTTGGGGCATAACGAACTTGTAGTCGAAATCGATCCGGGCCACTTCCGTGTAGGGGAAGATGTTCCGCATCAGGTTGGGCTCACTCACCTCCTGCAGCTTATGATGCCAAAAAGAGGTGTGCTCATGATCCAATAACCGGCGTTCCTTGTTCCAACGAGACATAATCTTGCCATCCATTATTAAGTTCTCAGTAGTCAGTGGCCAGTGGTCAGTTAAAAAACCCTGCCATCAATGTGCCTGACTGACTACTGGCTACTGACAACTGGCTACTGTCAATCTTCCACCCTCAGAGCCAACTCCAGCAGTTGCTCCGGGTCCACCCGGGATGGTGCCCTGGTTACCAGGCAGGCGGCCTTCTGGGTCTTGGGGAAGGCAATCACCTCCCGGATGGATTTAGCCCCGCAGAGAATCGCCACCAGGCGGTCGAAGCCGAAGGCTACCCCGC
This sequence comes from Desulfobaccales bacterium, assembly GCA_041650575.1. GTDB lineage: Bacteria > Desulfobacterota > Desulfobaccia > Desulfobaccales > 0-14-0-80-60-11 > 0-14-0-80-60-11. Next base: position 8,116 of record JBAZKX010000011.1, on the reverse strand, counting down.
CGTGGGGCGGCGCGCCGTATTCCAGGGCCTCCAGCAGGAAGCCGAATTTCTCTTCTGCCTCCGCCGGGCCAATCTTCAGGGCCTCGAACACCACCTGCTGGATATCCCGGCGGTTGATCCGGATGCTGCCGCCGCCGATCTCCGTGCCGTTGAGCACCAGGTCGTAGGCCCGGGCCCTGACCCGGCCCGGGTCGGTGGCCAGCAGGGGAATATCTTCCTCCCGGGGAGCGGTGAAGGGATGATGCATAGCCGCAAAGCGGCCCGCGTCGGCGTCGTACTCCAGGAGGGGAAAGTCGGTGACCCAGGTCAGGTTATAGGTGTCCTCGGGGATCAGGCCTTCCCGTTCGGCCAGGTTGAGCCTGACCTGCCCCATAGCGGTGCAGGCCACCGCCGGGACATCCGCAACGAAGAGCAGCAGGTCGCCCTCCCGGGCCGATAGCCGCGCCTCGATGGCGGCCTTGATCTCGGCCGGGAAATACTTGGCCAGGGGCGACTGCCAACCCTGGCTCTGGAGCTTCACCCAGGCCAGGCCCCGGGCCCCGTACACCCCGGCCAGGTCGATGAGTTCGTCCAGTTCCTTGCGGGAGAGCTTGTTCAGACCCGCACCGTTGATTGCCTTGACGATGCCGCCCTGGTCCACTACTTCCCGGAAGCGGGCGAATTCCGCCTCCCGCACCAGGTCGGTGACGTCCTTGAGCTCCAGCCCGAAGCGGGTGTCCGGCCGGTCCAGCCCGAAGCGGTCCATGCACTCCTGGTAGGTCAGGCGGGGAAAGGGGGTGGCAAGCTCCACGTCCTTCAACTCCTTGAACAGGGCCACGATCATGCCTTCCACCACCCGGTAGATGTCCGCTTCGGTGATGAAGGCCATCTCCATATCGATCTGGGTAAACTCGGGCTGGCGGTCGGCCCGCAGATCTTCATCCCGGAAACACCGGCACAACTGATAATAGCGGTCCAGGCCGGACATCATCAGGAGCTGCTTGAAGAGCTGGGGCGACTGGGGCAGGGCGAAGAAATGCCCCGGCTGCACCCGGCTGGGCACCAGGTAATCCCGGGCCCCCTCGGGCGTGCTCTTGGTGAGGATGGGAGTCTCCACCTCGATGAAGCCCTGGCCGTTGAGGTACTGCCGCGTCACTTGGGCGGCCCGGTGCCGGAACAGGAGGTTTTTCATGACGCTGGGGCGTCTCAGGTCCAGGTACCGGTACTTCAGCCGCAGGGCCTCGGATATATCCACCTTGTAGTCTTCCAACTCGAAGGGCGGGGTCTTGGCGGAGTTCAAGATGCGCAGCTCTTCCACCAGGACCTCGATCTCGCCGGTGGCCAGATTCGGGTTGACCATATCCGGCGGCCTCAGGTTCACCAGGCCCCGCACCGCGATAACGTGCTCATCCCGGAGGACGCCGGCCTTGACGTGGGTGTCGGGATTGATCTTGGGGTTGAAGACCACCTGGGTCAGCCCCTCCCGGTCCCTGAGGTCCACGAAGATCAGGCCGCCATGGTCTCGCCGGCGCTGCACCCAACCCATCAGCACCACTTCGACGCCGTTATGCGCGGACGTGAGAACGTTGCAGGAATGGCTGCGGGTTAACCCATCAAGCGTATCAAACACGTTATCTTCCCTTCTCCCCCAGCATTTTTCTGTAGAGGCGGACATAGGTGTCCGCCCTTTTCGAGGGCGCACACGCAGGTGCGCCCCTCAAAACTTAAAAAGTTTCTCAGGCCCGAAATTTTTTCAATAAATAATCCGGCAGGCCGTCAAGCGGTACCTGCTCCTGCTCAATCTGGAGCCTTCCGCCCTCGACTTCCAGCCCCTGGGCCGAGCCGCCGGGCTGCTGAGCCACATTGCGCATGGGCCGCACCTGGGCCACGCCCGCGGCTAATTCTTTATCCCCCAGGATGACCGCGTAAGTCGCGCCCAGGCGGTCCGCCAGGGTCATCTGGGCCTTGAGCGACCGCCCTTCGAAATCCATCTCCGCGGCCAGGTTTTTCCGGCGCAGGTCCTGGACCACGACGAAGGCCCGCTCCCGGGCCGCCTCTCCCAGGGCCGCCACAAAGACGCGCGGCTGGTGATCCTGGCCTAAATCCTGGGGCAAGACCTCCAGGAGCCGGTCCTCGCCGATGGCAAAACCGATGGCCGGCAGCTCCGGGCCGCCCAATTCCTGGGACAGGCCGTTGTAGCGCCCGCCGCCGGCCACCGCGTCCTGGGCTCCCAGGCCCACGGCGACGACTTCGAAGGCGGTGCGGGTGTAGTAGTCCAGGCCGCGCACGAGCTTGGGCTGCACCTCGTAAATTACGTTAAAGCGGTCCAGCAGTTCCTGCACCCGGGCAAAATGGGCGGCGCAATCGGGGCAGAGGTAGTCCCGCATCACCGGGGCGCCCTGCAAAATCGACTGGCAGTTGGCGCTCTTGCAGTCCAGCACCCTTAAGGGATTGGTGGTGCGGCGGCGCAGGCAATCCTCGCACAGGCCTTCCCGGTTGATCAGGAACAACCCGAGGGCCGCCTTGAATTTTTTCTGGCAGCCGGGACAACCCAGCGAATTGATCAGCAGGCGCATCTCCCCGACCAGCAGGCGCTTGAGGATGGTCAACAGGAGCAGGATGACTTCCACGTCCAGCTCCGGGGCCTCGCCGCCGTAAGCTTCGCAGTTGATCTGGTAAAACTGGCGGAAGCGTCCCTTCTGGGGCCGTTCGTAGCGGAACATGGGCCCCAGGGTATAGAGCTTCTTGACCCCGGCGCCTTTGTCCAGGCGGTTTTCGAGGACGGCCCGGAGCACCGAGGCGGTGGCCTCGGGCCTCAGCGTCAATGAATCGCCCTTGCGGTCCGGGAAGGTGTACATCTCCTTGGCCACGATATCGGTCTCGGTGCCGATGGAGCGGGCGAAGAGCTCGGTGCGTTCGAGCAGGGGCAGACGAATCTCCCGGTAGCCGTAGAGGCCGAAGACCTCCCGGGCCACGGATTCGACCCACTGCCACCGGGCCGTGTCCGGCGGCAGAATATCCCGCATGCCGCGAATCGCTTTAATCATGACCGGAAAATCCACCTGAAATAATAAAAATAACCTTTAAGGAGTTTAACTGTCAAGGTGATTTAGGCGCGCTAAAGAGAAGCCTTGTCCCATGGGCCGACTGGCTTGACAAGACCGCGGCCATCGTGTTATGAAATCTTTCAGAGAACTAACCCCCAGGCAATCCGGAACCCGGTGTGAATCCGGGGCGGTCCCGCCGCTGTAATCGGGGACGGAAGACGTTAAGGCGCAAGCCGGCCACTGCCGGGGAGTTATCAAAACCCCGGTGGGAAGGCTGACGTTCTCCGGCTGATCCGAGAGCCAGAAGACCTGCCTGGTGGTGCATGACGAGAGTACTCCTGATGGTAAAGGGAGTTCCATCCAAGCGATGGGACTCTTTTTTTTGTTGGTGGGCCATGCCCACCCTACGTTTTGCTCACGCCAAGACGCAAAGGCGCCAAGGCAAAAAATCTTGGCGAGCTTGGCGCCTTGGCGTGAGACTCAGAGCTTTCACCCCGGCGGTCGCGTTTTCCGGCTGACCCCGGTAAACCACACGAGGAAGGAGGACAAGTATATGCAGAAATCTAAGAGTAGTAAGGTGAAACCCATCAGCATCCGCTACACCTGCGCCCCTAACGGCGATCAGGTGGGCCTGTCCCATTACCTCATGGCCGACGCCAAGAAGGCCAAGTAGGCATGGCGCAGGAAGTTTCACCTCTGTGGGGTCCGGCGGGAGTCCCGGTGAATGCCGGGGCCGGGCCCCATTTCGACGTTTTGGAGATCGGCCACGAGGATTACGTGGCCCTGATCAACGCGGACACGGCCTTCTGGGTGCTGGCTCCCCGGGCCGAGGCCCTGGAATATCTCCTGGGCGCGGAGCTGCCCCAGGTCTTTTTAGAAAAAGAAGCCCGGCTGGCCGCAGACCTCAACAACGTGCGCTTCAATCTGCTGCCGTCCGCGGTCTATTTCAATCCCACGGAGCGCTGCAACCTGGACTGCGGCTATTGCTATCTGCCCCGGGACGCCCGGCGCGGCGGGGAACACATGGACCCGGCCCGGCTCATGGAATCGCTCCAGCTCCTGAAGGATTTCTTCGTCTCCACCCTGCCGGAGGGGGCCCGGCCCCAACTGGTGTTCCACGGCAGCGAACCCCTGCTGGCCAAGGACGCGGTCTTTGCCGGCATCGAGTCATACGGCGACTACTTCCGCTTCGGTGTGCAGACCAACGCCACCCTGCTGGATAAGGCAGCCAAAGACTTCCTGGTGGCCCACAACGTGGGCATCGGCCTGTCCCTGGACGGCCCTACCCCTGAGGTGGCGGACCGCACCCGGCACACCTGGGGCGGTGCCGGCGTTTTCGCCGAGACGGTGAAGGTGCTGGAAGAGTTGGTAGGCTACCCCGGCCTTAACCTGATCACCACGGTGACCAAAGAAAACGTCCGTTTCCTGCCGGAGATGGTGGAGTTTCTCCACGCCAAGGGAGTCACCAACGCCCTGCTGAACCCGGTCAGGGGGACGCAACTGGGCGGCCGCAATCTCCTGCCGGATCAGGCCGAGCTGGCCCACTACTTCTTTGCCGCCCTGGACCGGGCCTACGCCCTGGGCCAGGAGACCGGCCGCAAGCTGGTGGTCGGCAATTTCGCCAACCTGCTCTTGGGATTGGTGGCCCCGGGGGCCCGGCGGCTCATGTGTGACATCAGCCCCTGCGGCGGCGGCCGCTGCTTCTTTGCGGTGGGCGCCAAGGGCGAGGTGGCCCCGTGCAGCGAATTCCTGGGCCTGCCCGAGTTTCACGGCGGCAACCTCTGGGAGACGCCGGTGCCGGAGTTGCTCAAGACCAAGCCCTTTAAGGACGTCACCACCCGGGTGGCGGAGAGTTTTGCGCCCTGCAACCGTTGCGCGGTACGCCATTTCTGCGGCGCTCCCTGCCCGGCGGAGGTCTACGCCATCAATGGGAAGCTGGAGGCGCCGGCGCCGCTGTGCGACTTCTACACCGCGCAGGCCCGCTATGCCTTCCGGGTAATCGCCCAGGGCCGCCTGGACGATTACCTCTGGGACGGCTGGAAAGACGGCCTGGACCCGATTGTGGTGATGTAGGACAGCAGAAGAGAAAACAGAAGCTTAACGCGGCAGGGGCGGTCCACGGACCGCCCCTGTTTTTTTCTGTAGGGGCGCACCTGCGTGCGCGCCCTCAGAAGAGCGCACACCCAGGTGCGCCCTTACTTTAAAATTGAATCTCGAACAGCGAGCTGATGGAGTCTTCCTGGTGGGTGCGCACAATGGCCTGGGCCAGCAGGGGCGCCACCGTCAGTTGCACGATCTTGGGACACTTCTTGGCCGCCTCGCTGAGCGGAATGGTATCGGTAACCACCAGGCGGTGCATGGGGGAGTTTGCGACCCGGTCCACCGCCGGCCCCGACAGCACCGCATGGGTGCAGCAGGCGTTGACGTTGCGGGCGCCGTTCTGGAGGATGACCCCGGACGCCTCGCTCAAGGTGCCGCCGGTGTCGATGATGTCGTCCAGGATGACCACGTCCTTCCCCAAGACCTCGCCAATGAGATTCATGGCCTTGGCTTTGCCCGGGGCGTCCCGGCGTTTGTCGATCAGCCCCAGGGTGCCCTCCAGGCGCTTGGCGTAGGCCCGGGCCCGGGCCACCCCGCCGGCATCCGGCGAGACAATGGCCAGATCATCCTTAAAATTCTCCCGGATATAGGGGATCATGATGGGCGAGGCATAAAGGTTGTCCACGGGGATATCGAAGAAACCCTGGATCTGCCCGACGTGCAGGTCCATGGTGAGAATGCGGTTGGCCCCGGCGGTGGATAGGAGGTCCGCCACCAGTTTGGCCGTGATGGGCACCCGGGGCGCCACCTTGCGGTCCTGCCGGGCATAGCCGAAGTAAGGGATGACCGCAGTGATGCGCCGGGCCGAGGCCCGTTTCACCGCGTCGATCATGATCAGCAGTTCCATCAGGTTGTGGTTGGTGGGCGGACAGGTGGACTGAATTAAAAAGACGTCCCGGCCCCGGACGTTATCGGCTATCTCGACCCTGATCTCCCCGTCACTGAAGGTGTTGACCATGGCCTGCCCCAGGGGCAGGGAGAGATGATCGCAGATTTTCTGCGCCAGTTCGGGGGTGGCATTGCCCGTGAAGATACGAATATTGTTATTCAGCGCCGCGTTCATAGATTTACTCGACCAAGCTTTCATGCGTATTTGTGAATTTGGGGCTTAGCACCGTTATGTTAAATCAAAGGGGAGGAGGGACGCAAGGGTAATTTCCGGCGGCTTAACTTTTTCTTGTATAGCCAGAATATTAACGCCCCGGGCCGCGGCCGCGGCCAGTTCCCGGGCATAAGCCGGATCCACGGCCGCGGCGGGCCGCAGCAGCCGGGCGTCGTGGCGCTGCACCACGAAGACGTTCCAGGCCAGGTGCCCCTGGCCGACCAGGTCGCCCAGGTGTTCCAGGTGGCGGCGCCCCCGGCTGGTCACGCCATCGGGAAACAAAGCCACCCCGTCTTCCACCCAGGTAACACTCTTAACTTCGAGAAACAGCAGCCGGTCTTCCACCTCCAGGACAAAATCCAGGCGGCTGCCCTGGGGGATGGAGACCTCGGCCCGCACCCGGCGGCAATGCGGCAGCCCCGGCAGACCGCCCGCCGCCAGGGCCTCAGCTACCAGGCGGTTGGGGGCCAGGGTGTCGATGCAGATCCACCCTGCCGGTCCCCGGAGAAACCGCCAGGTATAGGCGGTTTTGCGTCCCGGTCGCGCGTCTGAGGTCAGGAGGATCTCTTGACCGGGGTCAAGGCAGCCCGTCAGTGCCCCTGAGTTGGGCACGTGGACCCACTCGCGCCGGCCGTCCGGCAATTCCACCAGGGCCAGGAAACGTTTATGGCGCTCCAGAAAACGGGCAGGAATCAGGGGTGCGGAGAACAGCACGAACTTAAGGCAGCAAATCGGTCGGCACTTAGAAGGCGTACCAGACGCGCAACCAGTTTTGCAGGTTTTCGGTGCGGTTCAGGTTACCCGCGGGGCTCAGGCTGCCGCTCTCCATCTGGCTCTTGACCAGGAAGCTCCACCGTCCCAGATCGTACTTGAGCTGCGGACCAAAACCCACGACCTGATTGACCAGGGGCCGCTGAAAGGGAAAGCCTTCTTCGGAGGGACGGTACAGATAGCTATTCAGCCCCACCCGCAGGTTGGACAGCACGCGGTAGTCCATGGAATACTTCATGTAGAGGGGCGAGTCATGGAGACGCTGCGGTTCCCCCGGGTTCGGATCCCGGTTATAGCGGATGGAGATGTTGAGTTCCATCTTGCGGGGCAGCTTGAGGCTGGCGTCCCCCCCCTCCTGATGTAACTGGATGGACGGCACGTTGCCTGGCAGGAAGGGGTTCGAGAGGTTGGGGGAGTTCAGGGGTTTTTCGCCCTGCATCTGGGTTTCCAGAGAAGTCTGGGCCTCGATGGGGAGAATGGGCAGAGAACTATAGGCCGAGTCCTCGGTACCTGCCGAAGCGGGAGCGCATAGAGCCGCGATCAGCCAAAAGACTGTCACCAGCCAGGCTATCCCCCATCTCGCCTGCATTGCTGGAATCCCCCAATTTCAGCTAAAAACATTTTTTACGTGAATTTATTATACACACGATTGAAGAAATGTCAAGTCAATTCTTCACGTTAAAGGGCCCGCCCATACAATTCGGCCAGGATTTCCCGTCCCCCGCGCTCCAGCAAGTCATCGGCCATCCGGGTCCCCAATCCGGCCGCGTCGGCCACCGGACCGGTCCGCCGATCCCGCAAGACGCGCCGGCCTTCCAGGTCGCTGATCAGGGCCTCCAGATGGAGCAACTCGCCTTCCACCCGACCTCGGGCCGCCACCGGCACCACACAGCCGCCTTCCAGCCGGGCCAGGAAGGCCCGCTCCGCGGTCACCGCCAGGCGGGTGGGCGGGTCATCCAGAAACGCCAACCGCTCCCGGAGTTCCCGGTCCTGGGTGCGCACCTCCAGACCCAGGGCACCCTGGCCCACCGCCGGCAGCATGTCGGCTTCGGGCACCGAGCCGCGGTAGAGATGAGCCAAGCCCAGCCGGTTAAGCCCGGCCGCGGCCAGGATGAGG
>JBAZKX010000010.1:0-14800 GCA_041650575.1 Desulfobaccales bacterium | reverse complement strand
AAGGGGTGAAACCGGGCGACCGGGTGGCCATCCTCCTGGAGAACCGGCCCGAATGGCCTTTGAGCTATTTCGGCAGCCTGTTGGCGGGGGCGGTGGCAGTCCCCCTGGACCCGGTCTCCCGCTGGGAGCATATCAATTATGTTCTGGAGGAGACCCGGGCCCGGATCATCTTCACCTTTCCCCAGGCTCTCCTTCCCCAGTTAGAGCAGTTGCCGTTCCTGGAGAAGATCGTGGTGGTGGGAGAAACCGGGGCATCCGGCGCCAAAAGCATCGATTTCCCGGCAGTCCTGGCATCAGCCGGAAGTGGGGCAGACCTCCCCAGGGCGCAACCCGGCGACCTGGCCTCCATCATTTATACTTCGGGCACCACCGGAATCCCCAAAGGGGTGATGCTTACCCACCGGAATTTTTCCGCCAATTGCCGGGGAATCGCCAGCCTCAACGCCATCCGGCCGGATGACAATGTTCTCGCCATCCTGCCCCTGCATCACGCCTTTCCCTTTACTGGCACCCTGCTGGTGCCCCTGTTTTCCCGGGTGAAAATCACCTATCTGGATACCTTGAAGGCCGAGGCCATCTTAAGGTGTATCAAAGAGCAGAAAATCACCCTCCTGGTGGTCACGCCCCAGGTCCTACAGCACTTCTATCAGGGCATAGAGCAGCAGTTGGCGCTGATTCCCTGGCCGGTGCGGCCTCTGCTGCTGGCTTATCTCAATTTTTCCCGGCGGGTGTCCCGGTTTCTGGGAGTCAATCCCGCTCAGCCGCTGCTTAAGAGATTTCGCCGCGCCCTGGGAGAGCAGTTCCGGTTTTTTATCAGTGGCGGGGCCAAATTGCCGGAGTCGTTGGCCGAGAACCTGGCCCGACTGGGATTTACGGTATTGGAAGGCTACGGCCTCACGGAGACCGCGCCGGTGGTCAGTGTCAACCCGCCGGCTGCGCCCCGCCTGGGATCCGTAGGCCGGCCGCTGCCGGGGGTGGAAGTCAGAATTCTCGACCCGGACGCAGCCGGCGTCGGCGAGGTCCTCATCCGGGGCGACAATGTCATGGCCGGGTATTTCCACCATGAGGCCGCCACCCGGGAGGTCCTGGAGGACGGCTGGTTGCATACTGGCGATCTGGGCTCTCTCGACCGGGACGGCTATCTGTACATTCAGGGGCGGATCAAAGACATCATCGTCCTCGCTTCCGGCCAGAACGTCTCCGCCGAAGAAGTGGGCCAGCGCTACCTGAAGGCTCCCTCTATCCAGGAGATTTTCATAACCACCGACAGCCGCGCCGAGAAGCTGACCGCGCTGGTGGTGCCGGACCTGGACTTCTTTCGGAAAACCCGGGAAACGGATATTCACGACCGGGTGAAGTGGGATTTGGAGCTCTTGTCTCAGGGTTTGGAGCCTTATAAGCGGGTGCGGGATTTTGTGCTCCTCAACGAAGAGCTGCCCAAGACCCGCCTGGGCAAGGTCAAGATTCACGAAGCCCAACGCCTTTACCGGGAGCGGGCCGGCAAACGCTACGAAAAAAGGCAGCCGGCTGCGGCAGCGGAGCTGTCCCCGGTGGGCCAAACCGTGGTAGAAGTTTTGGCCCGGCAAATCGGCGACTCCCGCATTTCCCCGGACGACCACCTGGAGTTGGACCTGGGTCTGGATTCCCTGGGTCTGGTGGAACTGCTGGCGGCCCTGGAAGGCCGGTTCAACCTCAAAATCAAAGACGATGAATTCACCGGCATACTCACGGTGGGAGAACTCATCGCCCTCATCGAAGCGAAACACCCGGAAGCGCCACGAAAATCTGAGGAAGAAATCACAGCCTGGGGCGAGATTTTAAGGACCGATCCGCACCCCGCCCTGCTTGGGCGTCTTGGCATGGCAGGCGGATTCACGGCCCGGATGGTTACCCTGGGGCTGGTGTCAACCTTAGGCTCCTGGTTCAAATGGATGTTCGACCTCAAGGTGTACGGCCGGGAGCGTTTAAGCGGCCGGGGATATATCCTCTGCCCCAACCACGCCAGCTTCCTGGATGGCTTTCTCCTGGCCTATGCAATCCCGGGGCCGCTGCGCCACCGCCTGTTTTCCCTGGGGTACAGCGGCTATTTTGACGTTCCGGTGCTTCGGGACCTCCTCAAGCTTATCCGGGTCATCCCGGTGGACTCGGCCCGGAATGTGGTGACGGCCATGCAGGTGTCGTCCTATATCCTCAGGCACGGCCAGATTTTGTCCATTTTCCCCGAAGGCTTCCGGACCCCTACCGGGGAGGTGGGCCAGTTCAAGCGGGGCGTGGCCATCCTGGCCCGGGAACTGGACGTAAAGCTGGTCCCGGTTTATATTCAAGGCTCCCATGACGCCTGGCCACCGGGGGTGACTCTGCCCCGACCCCGGCCCATCCGGGTCATCTTTGGCCGGGAGCATGCCTGGGAGGAGCTGAAGGCGGGAGGCCTGAAGGTCTCCCCGGGGGCCGCGGACTATGACGCCATCCGAGTTGGCCTCAGGGAGGAAGTCTTGGAGCTGAAGCGGGCCCTGGAGGGAAAACAGGTTTCAAATCGGGAGACCTGGGATAGAATTATTGAGGGAAGTGAGCAGTGAGCAGTTTTAGTAAGTACGCCATTTCAGAAATTTCACCTGGGTATTAAAGGAGCTGAAAAAGACTTCCCCCTCACCCTGGCCCTCTCCCCCATTGGGGGAGAGGGTATAAAAGGGCAGCATTGTGACTCTCTCTCAGGCTGGGGGAGGAAGGCGTTTGATACGGAAGCATATTTCTGAAATCGAGTACTTAGGCATAAGGCCCATCCGTAAGTTATAAAAAGTTATGGTGGCACAGCCTTTCCAGCCTGTGCCCGAGGAAGAAAGGAATAGCATGGCCAAAACTATCGTGGAGCAAATCATGGCGGCGCATCTGGTGTCCGGGGAGTTGGTCCCCGGGGCCGAAGTGGCGCTTAAGATCGATCATACCCTGACCCAGGACGCCACCGGCACCCTGGCATATCTGGAGTTCGAAGCCATGGGGGTGGCCCGGGCCAAACCCGAAGTGGCGGTGAGCTACGTGGACCACAATCTGCCCCAAACGGATTTTCGCAATGCCGACGACCACCGGTTTTTGCGGACGGTGGCGGCCAAATACGGCCTGTACTTTTCCCCGCCGGGCAACGGCATCAGCCATCAGGTGCATCTGGAGCGCTTCAGCGCCCCGGGCAAGACCCTGCTGGGGTCCGACAGCCACACGCCTACTGCCGGGGGCGGCGGGATGCTGGCCTTTGGGGCCGGCGGCCTGGATGTGGCCCTGGCGTTGGCCGGGCAGCCCTTTTATCTGGTCATGCCCGAGATCATCGGGGTGAAGCTCACGGGTAGGTTTCGGCCCTGGACCGCGGCCAAGGACGTCATCCTGGAGTTGCTGCGGCGGCTGACGGTCAAGGGCGGGCGCGGCAAGATCCTGGAATTTTTCGGGCCGGCCCTGCGGTATCTCAGCGTGCCGGAACGGGCGTCCATCACCAACATGGGGGCCGAACTGGGCGCCACCACTTCCATTTTTCCCTCGGATGCCCAGACCCGCAAATTTTTGCAGATGCAGGGCCGCGAGGCGAATTTTCAGCCCGTGCAGGCCCAGGGGCGGCCGCGTTATGCCGAGGTTTTGGCGATCGACCTGGATAAGCTCGAACCCCTCATTGCCCAGCCCAGTTCCCCGGACCGGGTGGCGCCGGTGAAAGACCTGGAGGGCACGCCGGTGGAACAGGTGCTCATCGGCTCCTGCGCCAACTCGTCCTTGCGGGACTTGATGATCGCCGCCCAAGCCTTGAAAGGCCGGCGGGTGCATCCCGGGGTAAGCCTGGAGATCAATCCCGGCTCCCGCCAGGTCCTGGAAAACCTCATCCTGGCCGGGGGGCTGCTGCCGCTGTTGGAAGCCGGAGCCCGGGTGATGCCGCCGGGCTGTTGGGGCTGCATCGGCATGGGCCAGGCGCCTCCGACCAACGCAGTGAGCGTGCGCACCTTTCCCCGGAACTTCCCGGGACGCAGCGGCACCAAGGACGACATGGTCTATCTGGCCAGCCCCGAAACCGCGGTGGCCGCGGCGATCTTCGGGGAATTGCGGGACCCCCGGGATTTAGGGGAATATCCCCGCGTGACTGCCCCCCGGCGCTTCGTGGTGGCCGGCGGGGGCATCATCCCCCCGCCGCCCGCAGGTGAGGCCGGGGAAGTGATCCGGGGCCCCAACATCGTGCCCTTTCCGCAGCTCACCGCGCTCCCTGAGACCTGGCGTGGGGAAGTGTGGCTCAAAGTGGGGGATAATGTCACCACCGACGACATTTTGCCCGCGGGCAGCCAGATCCTGCCGCTCAGGAGTAACCTGCCGGCCATCAGCCAGTACGCTTTCACTCGCCTGGACCCGGAGTTTCCGAAGCGCGTCCAGGGGAAGGCCGGGGAGGGGGCTATCATCGGCGGGGAGAATTACGGCCAGGGCTCGTCCCGGGAACACGCCGCCCTGGCGCCCCGGTATCTGGGGGTGCGGGTCAAGCTGGTGAAGAGCTTTGCCCGGATTCACCTGGCCAATTTGATCAACTTCGGCATCCTGCCCCTGACCTTTGATGATTCCGCAGATTACGACCTGCTGGCCCAGGGGCAAACCCTGGAACTTCCTGGGGTGCGGCAACTGCTCCTGGATGGGGCGGAGCGCCTGCCCTTGAAGGTGGGAGATCAGGAACTCTGGGTCCGGGTGGACCTGTCAGCCCGGCAACGCCGCCTAGTGGCGGTGGGCGGGGCCTTGAACCTGGCGCGGGAGGCGTAGGGACCCGGGGCGGGTCACCCGAGCGAGGGGACCCGAACATGAGACGGGAGGGCCGAGGGACATGTTTCGCTCTCCGCCCGCCTTCCCCCAACCTCTGATGAAAATTTTCGCCGTGAGTCCAAAAATTAGCTTAACCATTGGGAATAAAACTGCTAAAGGAATCATATACCTGGCAAGCCCGCAGCAGGCCGAATTCGAAAGGTTATTAAGGGTCAATAACCCGGTGGAGGTGAGAAGGCATGGGAATCTTGACGCGTTTATTCGGGTCTAAACCGCCGCCAGAGAAACCGACCTATGAGATTGTCGAAAGGCAGATGTCCGTCGATACTCGGAAGTACAAAGTGCGGGTCAGAAAGGCAGGGCGAGAATACTATGCCGAGGAACTCTTCCAAGCAGCCCGCAACCCTGAGGACCTGACGTTCAGCCGCTTTTTCGTGCTCGAAGAGAATCCGGTCTTGCCGCAGTTCTCACCATCTCTCCAAGAGGCGGTGGATTGGTTCACGGGCCGGAAACATCCGAAAGATGGGTACCTCACCATCTGGTGGGGAGACAAGGTTACCTATAAGTGCTCGATTTGCGGGGCCGAACGGGTAGTGCCCTTACGGATCACCAAAGTGGAGCGCCTGACAGTGGTCAGCGCCATTCCCGAACATCGGGAAATCGTCGGCTGGCGGGTGATCGAGGTGGAATCGGAGCTGACCGGTACAGGGTTTCCCACGAAGAAATTGGACATGTTTAAGACCCTGCCGGTACTGAAATGGCACCACTGCCCCAATCAATACCTGTGCCGCAACTGCGCCCAGAATCTGGCAGGAGTGGGACGGGAAAGGGAAGTGGCTGATTACTTCGTCTTTGAGGCGAATTAAAGGCCGAACCGGTCACCGCGGCGACTTTCGCAGGGCTCAGGATAGAGGGATTATTCAAAAACATAGGGGATCATTGGGATATCCTTTGATCCCCCGGAAACCTTTGATAAAAATTAAGAACTCGTCGGTAAGGCTACTTATTTGGGAAAATTTACTCCAGGCACTTGGGAATACACTTCTTTTAATATCGGCGGCTTAAATTGCAAGGTCCGGAACAACAACACCGGGACGGTGGCGTGGGAGGCGACTTTGTCAGCCACGGCCCCCATGTACCAGGCAACTTCACCGGCCCCATGCGTCCCCATGGCGATGAGGTCATACCCCTTGTCCTGGGCAAAGGCAATAATTTCCCGGGCCGGCACCCCATCCTGGCAGAACCAGTCCGCATCCAACCCCTGATCCTGGAGAGCCTTGCCGGTTGAGGCCAAGAAGGTGGAACAGAATTTCTGTTCCTGGGCTTCTTCGGCTCTGATGGTTGCCGGAGTGCCTTCCCCGGCAAATGCGCCAACGCCGCTGTAGCAGACGTGAAAGAGGGTCACCTTGGCCTTGAAGGTTTTGGCCAGTTCCACCACTTGAGGAAGAATTTTCGCCGCGATTTCTGAGCCATCCAAAGGAACCAAAATCTTCTTAAACATACTCACCCTCCTGCTTAGCATTAGCCCGGTCCGCCTACTAGGCGCCTATGTCCCAAGCTTCTACTTTTTCAGATAAGACAGATTTGTAGGGTTGTCAATGCAGATGATGGAAATCTTTAATTATTTTTCGGTCTTCGGGAGCGCTTCCGGCTCAGCCGCGGCCGCCGGGCCGCCTTTGTAGAGTCCCCGCTGCAAGACCCGGTGATAACCGGTAAAGTCACCCTCCCTGCTATCACTTTCCAGGTGCTGGCTCATCATCTTGAGCTTGGCGTCCAAATCATCCAGGAAATTCACCAGCAAGGCCTCCCGGGTCTTGGGGACGATGGGGGATCCGAACTCCACCGCGCCGTGGTGGGACAGGATGATGTGTTCCAATTGGAGCAGCAAGGTGGGGTCGGAGAACTCCAGGGGCTGGGCGGCGGCGCGCACCAGGTCCCATCCCAGGACGATGTGGCCCAGGAGCTGGCCGGCCGCGGTGAGCTCCGGGGCCGGGGGATTGGCGATCTCTTTGACCTTGCCCAGGTCGTGAAGAATGGCCCCGGCCAAGACCAGGTCCGGATTCAGATCGGGATAGATGGTGAGCGAAGCCAGGGCGTGGCGGGCCACGAACCAGGTGTGCTCCAAGAGGCCGCCGACGTAGGGGTGGTGATAGAGCCGGGCGGCGGGGCAGACCATCAATTCCTCCCGATGGCGCTCCAGGAGGTTGAGCACCAACTGCTGAAGAGGTGGCCGGATTCGGGTTTCAGCCAATTGCCACAGCTCCTGCCACAAGACCTGGCGGTCATAGGGAGTGGCCTGATAGAGCAGATCCGGGTCATACCCTTTGAGGTCCTTCCCCAGGTCCCGGAGGGCCTCGACGGTATTGATGTATTGGAGCGTAAGCTGGAGTTCGCCTTTATAAGAGCTTACCAGGCCGGTGACGCCCACCTGATCCCCCGAAGCAAAAGGCCCGGGACACCTGGCCACCACTTCGCTCCAGGCCCGGGCCACCATGGTGCCGCTTTTGTCACCCAAGACCAGGGAGAGGTAAGGCTTGCCGGATTTATCGGTGCGGGTCTCGGCCTGGCGCACGATAAAAAATTGCTGCACCGCCATGCCTTCCTGAAGGTCGGAAATCAACTGATGGGGCATAATGGGGCCTTTGAAGGTAAGATGAGGCTATGATACTGTGCGAGGCCATGGGGGTCAAGGCGGTATCGGCGATGGGAGTTTGAGAAAAAAAGTTTTTGGTCTTGAAGACATTTAGAAGAGATTTTGTGCATATAAATTATTGACTTTGGGCCAAAGATTATTATTTTAGAATTGTTGAAAAATATGGGTGATTGTGCCGATATACGGACAAGAAGAAATAAGGTGGTTAACTTTTTTTCTTGACACCGGTCTAATATAAGATAAACTCACCATTTTAATCTTCACCGCTTAGGTGAAAGATCATAGGACGAAATTTCATGGAAAAAGACTACCTTAAGAAATTTCTCGAATTAGGCAGCGGCAATGAGGTCCTGGCTTATGACCAGTTCCATCTGCCCGAGGACGAGGGGGAGGCTTTGGATTTTCGCGCTCCCTTTGACGGTCCGGCGGACGAGGAATTGGATGTCTCCGAACACCTGGACGCTTCCGGTTACGGCCCCGTCGCAGAGGGCATCGAGGAAGATCTGGACGATACGATCGAAGCCGATGAGATCCCGGAGCACGAAGGCCTGGTAGCCGCCTATTTTAGGGAGATGCTGCGGTATTCGATCCTGTCCCCGGAAGAGGAAAGGACTTTGGGGCGCATCATCAAGGAGGGTCAGGATCAGATCCTGACCCTGGTGTCCGTGGTCCACTCTGATCTGGAGGAGGTCCGTTACCTCCAGAAGAAGATCCAGCACTGGTTCCAGGCCCCGGACAAGAGCGCCCAAGGCAAGGAAAAACTTTTCAAGGTGATTCACCAGAAGCTCTTCCAGGTGCAGAAGCACCATCCGGAAGCCACTGAAGTCAGCGACCTGGCGAAAAACATCCAGACCACCGAGGACGAGGTGAACCAGGCCCGGGACCAGATGATTAAGGCCAACCTGCGTCTGGTAGTGAGTATTGCCAAAAAGTATCTCCATCGGGGCCTGACTTTTTCGGACCTGATCCAGGAAGGCAACCTGGGCTTGATGAAAGCGGTGACCCGTTATGATTACACCACCGGTTACCGGCTGAGCACCTTCGCCTCCTGGTGGATCCGGCAGACCATTACCAGGGCCATTTACGACAAGACCCGCACAATTCGGATTCCGGTGCATCTCCAGGAGATCCGTAACCGGTGTTACCGGGCTTTTTATGACCTGCTCAAGGAACTGGGCCGGGAACCCGCCCTGAAGGAGATCGCCGAGCGTTCCGGGGTGGCCGAAGAAAAGATTCTGTTGGTCACTAACCTGGCGGATGAACTCATCTCCCTGGAGACCCCGGTGGGGGACGAAGGGGATCGTTTGGGCGACTTTATCCGCAATGATAAAGCCGTGTCTCCCTACGAGGCCATTCTCGAATCCCAGTTGGGGGAAAAGACCGACTCCATCCTGACCACTCTCACCGCGCGGGAAGAAAAGATTATGAAGATGCGGTTCGGGATCGGGGAGGAAGTGGAGCACACCCTGGAGGAAATCGGCCGGGCCTTCAAGGTTTCCCGGGAGCGCATCCGGCAGATCGAGAAAAAGGCTCTCAAGCGCTTGAAGCATCCCACGCGCAAAGCGGCGCTGGAAGATTTTCTGGAATAAGGTCGAGGCCAAGAACGGCCCCGGCATTTCGCCTGGGAGGAAGTGAACGATGGCAGGACTGAGCCCTGAGAGACTGGATGAAGTTAAGGAGCGCTTGTTGGACCGGAAGCGGCGTCTCTGGCAGGAGGTCAAACAACAGCTCAGGAGTAATATCGGCGACGGCTATCAAGAGATGCTGGCCGCGGCCCGGGATGAAGAGGACCAGGCCACCGTCAGTTTAATGGCCGAAACCAATCTCACTCTATTGGGACCGAAACGGCAGGAGTTGGAGGCCATCGAAGAGGCCTTAAATCGCCTGGAAAACGGCAGCTACGGGTTCTGCGAGGTCTGTGGCCAACCTATCGAGCCGCGTCGGCTGGAGATCATGCCCGAGGCGCCTCTCTGCCGGAATTGCATGTCCCATCGGGAAAAGCTTGCCAAGGCTACGTCCCGGTAACTCTTAACTGCCTTCATATACTGAAGCGGGGGATTTTATCCCCCGCTTTTTTTTTGGGCCCGGTCTCGCCAGATATTGTCTTGAGGCCAATATAAATTATTTCGAATTGAACCAAGTCCTTGTATGCTGAGGATGAGACAATTAACTTTTGCGAGGATGTCGGGATGGTGGGCTCCAGTATCGGGTATGAAGGCTTCGATCAAGCGATCAAATGGATCGCCGTGGGCATCGAGTCTATTGCCATCGGGATCATCGTGGTCGGCGCGCTAGCCACCACCGTCATCTTTGCGCTGCGAGCCGTCAAAGAGGGGGCCTTCGATGAGAGTTATCGGAGATTTCGCAGCGATTTCGGCAAGGCCATCCTTTTGGGGCTGGAATTTCTCATTGCATCCGATATCGTGGGCACGGTGGCGATAGGCCCGACTTTCACGGATCTGGGAGTGCTGGCCCTCTTGGTGGTCATTCGGACCTTTCTGAGTTTTACCCTGGAACTGGAAATCAGTGGCCGCTGGCCCTGGGAAAAAGCCAGGGTTGGCCGCGACTCAAAACCATAAAATCCGAGAGAATATTTCTGTTACTAAAAGTTTTACGTAGGCACAATCCGGCGGGCACCGCCCGCTTTATAAGTCTCCGGATTACCGCTGCATATGGGGCCGCCTGTGGCAAAACTATTGTGGAGCAATTGATCCGCAAGGGGTACGGGATCACTGTCGTGGCGGTGGATACCGGATTGAAGCCGGAGAGAGAGGCCCTCTCATAAAGTTTCACCGGCGACCGGTTTAATTTGACCTGAATGGGTATCTTAACCTATTGACGGAATGCCCCTGCGTTTTAATTCTTAGTAAAAATATAAATTAATCCAATAAAGTTAAACTCGGCTTTAAAATAGGTAAGAATGCCTATTGACATCTATTTATTTAAAAATTAATTTATCGCTTGCAAGCACAAACCGCAATTTGACAGCCAAAGCCAAACTCGTCGCGAGGCGGGGACGGAAAGCCACGGGTCTCAGCGAGATAGCCGGGTTGCCTGCGTCAGACGCATGGGCAACGCGGCTTTTTTGTTGCCTGAAAAACCTGGCGCCGGAGGAGAACCAGAAGAGGCGATAGGATTCTGACGAGGGAACCGTCCAGCGCTATAGCCCCGGGGAGAAGCAAATCCTCACCCGGCTTTGAGGCTGAGCCAGGTCAAAACCCTCGTCGTTATCCTGCAAGATGCAAGGGAAAAGATGAAGGTGAGGAAAATGGTGTTTAGGCAGGTCCATTGCAAACTTAATTAAATATTAGAGGAGGTTTGAATGAAGAAGCTAGCCTTAATACTGCTTTTAGTTATGGGTCTAGGTGTGTCATCGGTCGGCATGGTCCAGGCGACCGACATCACTGTGGGCGACCCGCTTTGGTATCAGTTCCAATGGACTTTTACCACGTATCCCGGTTTTGGCGTTGCCGGGGGGGGAATTTCCGGTACCCAAATTGCGCCCAATCCTCCCTGGACCTACAACGCGCCCACCGCTACCGTATTTACCATCGTCGATTCCTATCTTTCCGGCGATATTTTTAGGCTGTGGGATGGAGCTTCTGTTATCGGAACCACGTCTCCTGTGACCACTCCCGGCACCGATTATGGGAGTCTTCTCCCGGACGCGGCTTTGCTCGTCCCTGACCTTAGCAAGGGTTTCTTCACCTTGGCTGCGGGACCCCACTCGCTCACTATTGAAATCATCGCAAGCCCTTATGATTCTCAAGGTCCTGATGCATTAAAGGAAGGTGTAGCCTTCTTCCGGGCCGATGCGGTTCCTGTCCCGCCCAGCGCCTGGCTGCTGGGCTCCGGCCTGTTGGGGCTGTTGGGCTGGCGGAGATCCAGGAAAGGTTAATCGATCATTTACTCTTAGTGAGAGACCACGGCAGGGTCAGAATATGGCCCTGCCTTTTTGTGGTCTGGTGGATTTGCAACCTTGCACTACAGACACCTATCGGCAGAGTGGGGAAAATTCCAGGTATGATCCGGATAGCAGGTATGCTGATATTTGGCTTTAAACGAAGATCGTTTAGTCAAAACCTTGGCCGATACAGTTAAGTGAAATCAGATCAGGGTCTATTCCTTATACCGCAGGCGATAGCCCACGCCCGGTTCGGTGCTCAGATAGACCGGGCGGGCCGGGTCGGCTTCCAGTTTATGGCGAAGATGGTGGATGTAATTCCGTAAGTAATGGGCCTGCTCATCGCTGCCGTGACCCCAGACTTCCTGCAGCAACTGCCTCTGCGTGGTGACCTTGCCGCTGTGGCGCACCAGGACGGCCAGGAGTTTGAACTCGATGGGAGTGAGACGGATTTCCCGGCCGGCCACCCACACCATTCTCCGGGCCAGATCAACCTTGAGGTCGCCGGTTTGGAAGATCGGCCCCTCCTGGCCGACCCGGGATTGAGTGAGGTGGCGGATGGCGACGCGCATCCGGGCGGAGAGTTCTTCCACGCTGAAGGGTTTGGCCAGATAATCATCGGCGCCGGCGTCCAGGCCGTCAACTTTCTCGGTGTCTTTGCCCCGGGCCGAGATCACGATGATGGGGGTATTGGACCACTCGCGGATTCGACGGATGACTTCCAGACCGTCGATATCGGGCAGCCCTAAATCCAACAGGATAATATCGGGATTATGCGAGGCCGCCATGGCGATGGCCTGGGCGCCGGTGGTGGCCTCCAACAGCTTGAACCTCTGGGCTGCCAGGGCCGCTTTCAGGAAGCGGCGAATGGGAGCCTCATCTTCGACTACCAGTACCAGCCAATCGGCCTCGGGCACGGCTTTCCCTTCCTATGAATGGTTTCCCTGATCGGTTAAGGGCAGAGTGAAGCGCACGGCTGCCCCGCCGCCGCTACGGTTTTCCGCCCAGATCCGCCCCCCGTGGGCTGCCACAATGGCTCGACAGATGGACAAACCCAGGCCGTAACCCTTCTGGCTCAAGGCCTTGGCGCCTCGATCAAACATCTCAAAAATCCTCTCCAGGTCCTTCGGCGGAAACCCCGGGCCTTGGTCGGCCACTTCTACTTCAATCTCATTGTCCTTCAGCACGG
This sequence comes from Desulfobaccales bacterium, assembly GCA_041650575.1. Lineage (GTDB taxonomy): Bacteria > Desulfobacterota > Desulfobaccia > Desulfobaccales > 0-14-0-80-60-11 > 0-14-0-80-60-11. The sequence goes on along the minus strand of JBAZKX010000010.1, from coordinate 2,284 downwards.
CCGTAATGGCCAGGGCCGACCCCGGAGGGGTGTACTTCAGCGCGTTTTCCAGCAAATTAATAAAAATGTGCTCGGCCAAAGCCGAATCCAGGGGGACCATGGGGAGATCAGAAGGCAGCGAAGTCGCTAAGGGCCGGTCCGCCAGCTTTTTCTCCAGGCGGTTGAGGGCCGCGCCGACGACTTCTTCTAACGGTTGCAGCTCTTTATGCAGCTTGAGAGAACCGGACTCCAACATGGCGATATCCAGGAGGTTGCTGACCAGGCGGCTCAGCCGTTCCGCCTCATCATAGATATTGGCCAGCATTTCCTGCGCCTGCTGGGCATCAAGTCGGCTCTGCAAATCCAGCAGGCTGCTGGCAGACCCCATGATGGCCGCTAAAGGGGTTTGGAAATCATGGGTGACCGAGCCGAGCAGGGAGGCGCGCAGACGCTCGGTTTCGGCCGTCACCTGCGCATCCAGGGCGGCCTTTTGCAGCCGCTCCACCCCCAGGGCCAGGGCGACTTGCTTGGCCAGAGATTCGAGGAAGCGAAGGCGCAGTTGCTCCGGCAAGAGCCATTGGACCGATTCCGGATCTTTCGGCCGCAGGGCCAGGACCCCTAAGGTGGCCCCGGCGGCTTGCAAGGGTACATAGAGAATCGGGGAGGTCGGGGAGTTTTGCGTCCCCCAGCCCGCCATCACACCGGACTCGTAGGTCTGTTGCGCCAACCCCAGTTCTTTGATGATATCTTTGTGAAACACCGAGGCCATCTCCTCGGCCGCCCCATGCAAGCGCCCTTTGTCGTCCGGCAGCAGCGCCACCACCTCACATCCTAAAATTTCCGAGATGTGCTGCACCGCCACCTGTAAAATCTGCTCAACGCCCCGGGTGCCGGCGAGTTCCTGGCTCAGGGCCTGCATGGCGGCCGTCTGGCGCTCCTGCAAACGAGCCGCCTCGGCTTGCCGCCGAATTACGCTGGTCAACTGGCTGATCACCAGGGCTACCAAAAACATCACTCCGAACGTCAGGATATAATGGTTTTCTTCTACGGCGAAGGTGAAGCGGGGCGGGACAAAACAGAAATTAAAGCCGAGCACGCTGAGGAAAGAGACCAGGATAGCCGGTCCCCGGCCGCAATAAATGGCCGTAACCATCACCCCCACCAAGTAAACCATGATGAGGTTACTGAGATTGAAGTACGGGAACATGAGAAAGGAGAGACCGGTAGCCAGGATGAAAAAGATGACGCCCACTTCGTAGTCGGGCCGGCGAATGCCTTTCGGCTGCACCAGAATGGGAGCCTCTTTCGGTTCACCCGGCTGGCCGCTCAAGACATGCACATCGATGTCGCGGCTTTCCCGCACCAGTTCGTCCAGCGGACTTCCGGAGAGGAGATCTCTCCAGCGGGGGCGGGTGGGCTTGCCCGCCACAATCCTGGTGATGTGCCGGCGGCGGGCGAAGTTGATAATTTCTTCGCCGATGCGGCGGCCTCTCAAGGTGATGGTTGCCGCGCCCAATTGCTCCGCCAGCCGCAGATTATAGACGGCGCGGTTGCGCTCAGCCTCAGGCAACCGCAGCATCTTGGGGTTCTCGACGTATACGGCAAACCATTCAGCCTGCAACTCGGTGGCCATTTTCTGGGCGGCTCTGATCAGATCGGCGCAGGCGGGGCTAGGGCCGACGCATACCAGGAGTCGCTCTTTTGCGGGTGCTAAGGTGTCTATCATGATTCTACTCCCTTCGTCCGGTGCCGATTGACGCCTTAGAGAAAGTGTAAATCATCAGATGTCAAAAGTTTGTAAAATTTAGTCATCCTAACGTAATAATTTCGTAAAAATCGGAGATGCCTTGGGGGATGTTGGCTATTAGGCGGGGAAGCGGAGCGACGTCAGGATTAGTGGCACAGCATCTGGCCTGTGGCAGGCCAGATATGACCGCGTAGTTTTTTCACAGGCCAGAGGCCTGTGCCACTGAAAAATCAGAGATTTTCGCCGTGCACCGGCAAGAGCGCGGCCAGGCGGCGGTGGGCCTCCACCCCGGAGTTGAACCAGAAGATATTGCGGCCTTTGACGCCCTGGACGTCTGTGGTGGCGTGCCACCGGCCCTTGCTCAGGTGCGCCGCCCGGTAGCCGTAGCCGGTGAGGAACCGCTGGATGGCGGCCTTGCTGGCTCCCGCGGCCGCGAGAGTCTTTTCTTCCATTTCCATCAAAAACATGGGCGGAGTATGGGCCAGGAGCTCCCGGGCCCCCTGGAGCACGGCCATCTCCGCGCCTTCCACGTCGAGCTTGATGAGGTCGGGAGGTCTG